>NZ_JPJC01000128.1:0-5854 GCF_000733135.1 Sphingomonas sp. FUKUSWIS1 | reverse complement strand
AATGATCCGCGCCGAGCGAGCCCAGCCGCTTGGACAATTTCCCTTCCGCCCCGGTCAGCAACGCTTCGTGCGCGAACTGCGGCGCGGGCACACCGAGCGCTGCGAACATCTGCAGCTGCAGTGCGGTGTTCGACACATGATCCTCGCCGCGCACGACATGAGTCACGCCCATATCGGCATCGTCGATCGC
Source organism: Sphingomonas sp. FUKUSWIS1 (assembly GCF_000733135.1). NCBI lineage: Bacteria > Pseudomonadati > Pseudomonadota > Alphaproteobacteria > Sphingomonadales > Sphingomonadaceae > Sphingomonas > Sphingomonas sp. FUKUSWIS1. Next base: position 5,664 of record NZ_JPJC01000128.1, on the reverse strand, counting down.
GGACGGCAGCATGTACAGCCACGACCCGTCCGCGCGCCGGATCACCGGGTCGCTCATCGTCCGCGCCTCGAAATGCTGCTCGCCGCGGATCAGGTCGGTCCACGCGATCGGCGTGTCGTGATCGAGCTTGAATCGCCAGTGCGGCGCCACCCCGTCGCGCTCGAACACCGCGCGCTGCGCGTCGGTGAGAGCCAGCGCCGCGCGATCATAGATCGGCGGCAACCCGCGCCCCGCCTGAATCTTGCGCTTGAGGTCGAGCTCCTGCGCGCTCTCATACGCCGGATAGATATCGCCGCTTTCGACCAGCGCCGCGAACCGCCCCTCGTACAGCGCGAACCGCGCCGACTGGCGTTCCTCGCCATCGGGCGTCATCCCCAGCCAGTCGAGATCGCTACGGATCGCGTCGACGAACCGCTCCTCGCTCCGTGCCGCATCGGTGTCGTCGATCCGCAGCAGGAAGCGTCCGCCCTGCGCGCGCGCAAACATCCAGTTGTGGAGCGCCGTGCGGATGTTGCCGACGTGCAGCCGGCCGGTGGGCGAGGGGGCGAAACGGGTTATGACGGTCATGCCCTGCGCTGTACGAAGCGGGGCGCCCCCCGGCAAACCCCTTCGCCCCTTTCCCCATTGAAACACCGGGACTAAGGGGCGTGCGACAGGGCGTGGAGCGATTTTGATGAAATTGATGACCGGCAATTCGAACCTGCCTCTGGCGCAGGAGATCGCCGCCTATCTCGAGACTCCGTTGACCGATGTCAGCGTCCGCCGCTTCGCTGACGAGGAAGTGTTCGTCGAGATCAACGAGAATGTCCGCGGCGAGGACGTGTTCGTGATCCAGTCGACCGGCTTTCCGGCGAACGACAACCTCATGGAATTGCTCATCATGATCGACGCGCTGAAGCGCGCGTCGGCACGCCGCATCACCGCGGTCATCCCCTATATGGGTTATGCCCGCCAGGACCGGAAACCCGGCCCGCGCACGCCGATCTCGGCCAAGCTCGTCGCCAACCTCATCACCGTCGCGGGCGCCAACCGCGTCCTCTCGGTCGATCTCCATGCCGGGCAGATCCAGGGCTTCTTCGATATCCCGACCGACAATCTCTATGCGGCGCCGGTCATGTCCGCGGATATCCTTGCGCGGTTCAAGGGCAAGAACCTGATGGTCGTCTCCCCCGACGTCGGCGGCGTGGTGCGTGCGCGCGTGCTCGCCAAGCGGCTCAACAACGCGCCGCTCGCGATCGTCGACAAGCGTCGCGAGCGCGCCGGCGAATCGGAGGTGATGAACATCATCGGCGAGGTCGAGGGCCGCTTCTGCATCCTGGTCGACGACATCGTCGATTCGGCGGGCACGCTGTGCAATGCGGCGGCCGCGCTGATGGAGGCAGGCGCCGAGGGCGTCGTCGCCTATGTCACGCACGGCGTGCTGTCGGGCGGCGCGGTCGCGCGGGTCGAGGGCTCAGAGCTGCGCGAGCTCGTCATCACCGATTCAATCGGCAATCATGACGTGATCAAGGGCGCGCATGGCAAGATCCGCCACCTGCAGATCGCTCCGCTGCTCGGCGAGGCGATCAAGCGGATCGCGGATGAAACGAGCGTCTCGAGCCTGTTCGACTGACGCGCCGCTGTCGGATCGTGGTGCGGTCGCCGGGTTACCGCTGCGACAGCGCCACGATGTGATCGAACACCGCGGGGTGCAGCGGCTTGGCGAAGGCGCAGCCATATTTGAACTTGTCGCGCCACGCGACCACCGCCTCGAGCGCGGCGAGGCCGGGCAATGTCAGCCACACGACCGTCCCCGGCCAGAGCGTGAAGCTGGTCTCGGCCCGGAACCCCGACAGTGAGAGGTCGGTCACTTCGATCTCGAACCGCGTCTGGCCGCGGTCGCGCAGGTGCGCACGCATCCTGACGGATTTGCGCAACGCCCGGCGCAACTCTCCACCGGGCTCTTCACCGGTCCGAGTCTCAGGCGAGTCGTAGGCGGGGTCTGTCATGGTTCAACTCTGGCACGAAAAGGGTTACTTTTCCGCAAATGTTTGTGATCCGGCAGGCGTTTCGATCCGCTGCGGCGCGCATCCCTAAAATGGCCAAAAATCAGCGATCCCCTCGCTCTATTGCGAACGAGACGCAAGTGCAAATGCCTTAAGGGTGGATTTGCGGCGCGCCCTGTGCTTTACGCGCTGGCAATTCCCGAGTTTCCTAAAAATTGCGTGGAGCCTTCCCGATGAACATCCATGAATACCAGGCCAAGGAACTGCTGGCCAAGTTCGGCGTCCCCGTCCCCGCCGGTTTCGCGGCGCTGACCGTCGAGGAAGCCGTCGAGGCCTCGAAGAAGCTCCCCGGACCGCTCTATGTCGTGAAGGCGCAGATCCACGCCGGCGGCCGCGGCAAGGGCAAGTTCGTCGAGCTCGGCCCCGACGCCAAGGGCGGCGTCCGCCTCGCCAAGACCGAGGACGAGGTTCGCGCGGCCGCGACCGACATGCTCGGCAACACGCTCGTCACCATCCAGACGGGTGACGCGGGCAAGCAGGTCAACCGCCTGTACGTCACCGACGGCGTCGACATCGACAAGGAATTCTACCTCGCGCTGACGCTCAACCGCACCACCGGCCGGGTGATGATGGTGGCCTCAACCGAAGGCGGCATGGACATCGAGGCGGTCGCGCATGACACGCCCGAGAAGATCCAGTCGATCGACATCGACCAGGCGACCGGCTTCATGCCGCATCACGGCCGCGCCGTTGCCGCAGCACTCGAACTGACCGGCGATCTCGCCAAGCAGGCCGCGAACACCGCGTCGAAGCTGTATGACGCGTTCATGGGCACCGATGCCGAGCAGATCGAGATCAACCCGCTCGCGGTGACCAACGACGGCAAGCTGATGGTGCTCGACGCGAAGGTCGCGTTCGACGGCAACGCGCTGTTCCGCCACAAGGACCTGCTGCAGCTGCGCGACGAGACCGAGGAAGATCCCGCCGAGCTCGAGGCGTCGAAGTACGACCTCGCCTATATCAAGCTCGACGGCGACATCGGCTGCATGGTCAACGGCGCCGGCCTCGCCATGGCGACGATGGACATCATCAAGCTCAACGGCATGTTCCCGGCCAACTTCCTCGACGTCGGCGGCGGCGCCAACAAGGAGAAGGTGACCGCGGCGTTCAAGATCATCCTCGCGGATCCGAACGTGAAGGGCATCCTCGTCAACATCTTCGGCGGCATCATGAAGTGCGACATCATCGCCGACGGCATCGTCGCGGCGGCGAAGGAAGTGAACCTGTCGGTCCCGCTGGTCGTCCGCCTCGAGGGCACGAATGTCGAGAAGGGCAAGGAGATCCTCGCGAACTCCGGCCTGGCAATCGTCCCCGCGAACGACCTTGGCGACGCCGCCAAGAAGATCGTCGCAGAGGTGCAGAAGGTCGCGGCGTAAACGCTGTCGGCCTCGCATACTGACTTCGCGAAAAACGGGGCTCGGACGGAAACGTCCGGGCCCTTTTTCGTTGGTATCGCAGCCGGTCCGACGGGGCGGTCGTCGTGACGCTACGGTATCCGATGTTTCCGTACCGCACTTGCGAAAACGACGCGAAACCGCCATCTGTCGCACCAACGCAGCCGGTAACCGGCGGGCGAAACGAACATATTCACCTTGGAAGGAATCCCGATGAAGGTGCTGGTGCCGGTCAAGCGTGTGCTTGACTACAACGTGAAGCCTCGCGTGAAGGCGGACGGAACGGGCGTCGATCTGGCGAACGTCAAGATGAGCATGAACCCGTTCGACGAGATCGCGGTCGAGGAAGCGATCCGCCTGAAGGACAAGGGCGTGACCGAGATCGTCGTCGTGTCGATCGGCGAGCAGAAGAGCCAGGAAACGCTGCGCACCGCGCTCGCCATGGGCGCCGACCGCGCGATCCTCGTCCTCAGCGAGACCAAGGTCGAGCCATTGGGCGTCGCCAAGATCCTCGCCAAGATCGTCGAGGAAGAACAGCCCGACCTCGTCATCCTCGGCAAGCAGGCGATCGACGACGACAACAACCAGACCGGGCAGATGCTCGCCGGCCTCCTCAACTGGGGCCAGGGCACGTTCGCGTCGAAGGTCGAGATCGCCGACGACTCGGTCCATGTGACGCGCGAAGTTGATGGCGGTGCGGAGACGGACACGCTCAAGCTGCCCGCGATCATCACCACCGATCTTCGCCTCAACGAGCCGCGCTATGCGTCGCTGCCGAACATCATGAAGGCCAAGTCGAAGCCGATGGCGACCAAGGCGCCGGCCGACTTCGGTGTCGACGTGACGCCGCGGCTGACCACGCTGAAGGTCGTCGAGCCCGCCAAGCGCTCGGCGGGGATCAAGGTCGCTGACGTCGATGAGCTCGTCGGCAAACTCAAGACGATGGGAGTCGCAAAGTGAAGACGCTCGTTTGGGTCGAACATGACGGTCAGGTCGTCAAGGACGCCACGCTTTCCGCGGTCACTGCCGCGAGCAAGCTCGGAGAAGTCCATCTGCTGGTCGCAGGGCAGGGGGTCGACGCCGTCGCCGCCGCCGCTGCGAAGATCGCCGGCGTCGGCAAGGTGCACGTCGCCGATGACGCGGCGTTCGCGCACGCGCTCGCCGAAAACGTCGCGCCACTGATCGTCGAGCTAATGGGGCATCACGACGCGTTCGTCGCGCCGTCGACCACGCACGGCAAGAATATCGCGCCGCGCGTCGCAGCCCTGCTCGACGTCATGCAGATCAGCGACATCCTCTCGGTCGAGAGCGACGACACGTTCACGCGCCCGATCTATGCGGGCAACGCGATCGCCACCGTCCAGTCGTCGGACGCGAAGAAGGTCATCACCGTCCGTGGCACCGCGTTCGAAAAGGCCGCCACCGAAGGCGGCTCGGGCGAGATCGAGGCGGTCGCCTCGACCGGCGACAAGGGTCTGTCGACCTTTGCCGGCGCGGAGATCGCCAAGAACGAGCGTCCCGAACTGACCAGCGCGAAGGTCATCGTTTCGGGCGGCCGTGCGCTGGCCTCGAGCGACCAGTTCCACGCGCTGATCGATCCGCTCGCGGACAAGCTGGGCGCGGGCGTCGGTGCAAGCCGCGCCGCGGTCGATGCGGGCTATGCCCCGAACGACTATCAGGTCGGCCAGACGGGCAAGATCGTCGCCCCCGAAGTCTATGTCGCAGTCGGCATCTCGGGCGCGATCCAGCACCTCGCGGGCATGAAGGATTCGAAGACGATCATCGCGATCAACAAGGACGAGGACGCGCCGATCTTCCAGGTCGCGGACATCGGCCTGGTCGGCGATCTGTTCAAGATCGTCCCCGAACTGACCGAAAAGCTCTAACCCGCAAAGCCTCCCCCGGCAGGGGGAGGTGGCAGGCATAGCCTGACGGAGGGGGAGGATAGACGGACCCATATTGCCCGTCCTCCTCCCCACCCACCAACCCCCCGGACAGCGCCGCGGCCCGAACGCTTGCCGCCCCGCGCCATCCTCCCCAGATATCAGTCATGTACGGCGTCCAACCCCATCCGCGCGACCGGCTCCTGTCCGCCGCCGGCGCCGCTGCCCTGTGTGCAGCACTGGGCTATGCGCTGATCCTCGGCCTCGGCGTCAGCCTCCCGTCGGCGATCCCCGACGCGCTCAAGACCTTCGCGGTCGGGCCGCCGCCCCCGCCGCCGCCGC
>NZ_JPJC01000127.1:28196-29272 GCF_000733135.1 Sphingomonas sp. FUKUSWIS1 | reverse complement strand
CGGATCGCCTCACGCCCGCTGCCCCGCCCGCTCCCGCCCGGGCCACGCCGGCGCGACCTGGCCGAGATCATCGCCTGGGCCGTCGATCGCGCGGCCAAGCGCAGCCGCCTGCGCGCGCTGTGTTTCGAGCGCGGGCTCACCGCACAGGTCATGCTGCGGCGGCGCGGAGTCGATTCGACGCTGTTCTATGGGATCCGCCCCGGTTCGAAGATGCCGCTCGACGCGCATGTCTGGGTTCTCGATCAGGGATTCGACGTGACGGGCACGCCGCCCGATGGAGGCTATGCGATCCTGGCGTCGTTCCCGCCGGGTCGTGAGGCGAGCGGATTTCAGCCGTGTTGAACCTCGATGCGCTGATCGACGGCGATGCCCAGATCGCCTCCCCGGAATTCGCGCTCGTCGTCGCGGCAACGCGGTGGCCGCATGATCCGCGCTGGGCAGCACGGCTTCGCGATCTGGCGTTACAGGTCACCGATTGGCCGCGCGTCGCGGCGATCGTCGAGCGCCACCGCGTTGCCGGCCTGTTTGCGGCAGGCCTGAACCATGCGGGCCTGCCGGACATCGATGCCGGGACCGAAGCGCGCGCCGCGATCGGGGCACTCGCGCGGGACAGCGCGGTGCAGGAACTGCAATCCGTCTTCGAAACGCTACACTTGGTACGCGCGCTGGAGGGGGCCGGCATTCCCGTCCGGGTGCTGAAGGGCGCGACTGCGGCGATGCTCGCCTTTGGCCGCTATGGTGTCCGCTACAGCATGGACATCGATCTGATCGTCGCCAAGGACCAGGTCGCGCACGCCGCCAGCCTGCTCGACGCGCGGGGCTATGTGCGGATCGCGCCGGCGGCCGATGCGAGCGCGGCGACGATGCGGGCGCGGATGGCGCGCTACAAGGATCTCGCATTCGAGCATCCGGATTCGGGGCTGATGGTCGAGCTGCACTGGCGCCTGTTCCAGAATCCCTATCTGTTGCGCGGCGATGACCTCGATGCGCGCGAGCCGATGCAGCTCGTGCCGGGCGCCAGCGTGGCGGTTCTCCCGCGCGCTCCCGCGATCCTGTACCTGTTCGCGCATGGTACA
>NZ_JPJC01000127.1:8626-28093 GCF_000733135.1 Sphingomonas sp. FUKUSWIS1 | reverse complement strand
GCTCGCCGATATCGGCGCGATCCTTGCCGCCGAGACGCCCGCCGACCTCGATCAATTCTATGCGCGTGCACAGAAGCGGGGGGCGGCACGACTGGTGGCGGCGGGACTCATTCTCAGCCATGCCCTGTATGAGACCGCGCTGCCCGGCGCGATCCGGGACGACCTGGCACGCGACTGGCGGCTGCGATCGCTGGTGCGCACCGCTTATGCGAGCCTGATCGGCGACGAGGATGGCCGCGAACTCGAGCAGGTCGCGCATGCGACGACGCGCAAGAACCTCAGCCACTATCTGATCTCGCGCGATCCGCGTTTCGTGGTCCACGAACTGCGCTACGATCTGCTCGACCGCAGTGCGGAGGGGCTGAAGGGGGGCTCGCGGCTAGGCCGAGTGTCGCGACGGCTTTGGGCACTGTCCGGCGGCCGACGCCATGCCCAAAATGGCTAGGGCTCGACGGCTTTCACGATGATCTCAAGCCACGATGATTAATGCACCCCTGATTCTGGTATTGCAGTTCATATGTCTGGGATGTTTTAGATCTCTAATGTCTGTCAGTATATTGTGCAATTACCAGACTTTATCACCATATAGCGATTTGATTGATCATTTTTAGATTATATTTACTCGCAACGCTGCTCTGATGTTGCACGTAGGATATTTCGTCGGTAGGTTTGATCCGATCGGCGCGATAAAGTCTGATTACTCATTTGCGCCAACCGTCGGGTCCCCGTCATAATCTGCTGTCAGCCTAGGAGGCGCTGCTTTGAAGGTCGCGCTTTTCAATGTGAAATACAGCCCGAATCTGGGCGATGGGCTGCTGTCCGAATGCACTGAGCTCGAATTGCACCGCGCCGGGATCGATGCGGTCTCGATCGATCTTGCCGGCAGGACGGGCTACGCGCCCGGTAATGCCAGCCGGGGCAGGATGCTCGCCGTGCTTGAGGGAATGCCCGCACCGCTGCGCCGCGTCGCGACCCGCACGATCCTCTCGGCGCTGGCGGCGATCCGGCTGCGCCCGGCGTTTCGCCGCCAGCTCGTCGATTGCGATGCGGTCGTCGTCGGCGGCGGCAATCTGTTCAGCGACAGCGATCTCAATTTTCCCGTCAAGATCCACGCCGCACTGTCTGAAGCGGTGAACCTGCCGGCCGCGGTCTTTGCGGTCGGCGTGGCGCGGAACTGGTCCGCGACCGGTAGGCGATTGTTCGCCGACGGATTGCGGAATGCCACGATGGTCTATGCGACGGTGCGCGACGAACGATCGCGGGAGATCTGGGACGACCTCCTCCCCGCACCGATCCCCCGCGCGGGGCTGGTTCGCGACCCGGGTCTACTGGCCAGCCGGCACTATCCGCGAGGCCCCGCCTCCGCCGACCACCGCAGCGTCGGGTTATGCATCACCGATCCGCTCGCGCTGCGCTATCACGGCCATGACACGGATGCCGGAGACATGGCGCACTGGTATGGTGGCGTGGCGACGGCGCTTGCCCAGGCGGGATGGACCGTCGGGCTGTTCACCAACGGCAGCCCCGAGGACCGGGCGTATCTCAATCGCAACGCGGCAGACTGGATCGCGGCAGCCGTGCCGACGCGCATCACCCGCATCGCCGATTTCGCCACGCCCGGCGACCTCGCCACGTTCATCTCGAGCTGCGACCTGATGGTTGCGCACCGCATGCACGCCTGCATCGCCGCGCATTCCTTCGCGGTTCCAACGATCCTGCTCAAATGGGACCCGAAGCTGGAAAGCTTTGCCGAGATTGCGGGCCGATCGGACTATTTCGTCGACCCCGCGACGATCACGCCGACCGCGCTGGCCGAGCTGGCCGCACGGGCCGAGCAGGCCGGGGTCGATCGGGCCGCGTGCACGGCGTTGATGGATGCGGCGGCCGGCGACGTTGCGGCGCTTGCCCGCGCACTCAGGGCGGCGGTCGCGGCGCGTTCATGATCGATCATATCGTCGTCATCAACGACCTGTCGGTACCCAAGGGCGGGGCGACCGCACTCGCGCTGGCATCCGCATCGGCGTTTCGCGCACGCGGCTACCGCGTCACCTTCGTCACCGGCGATGATGGCGACAACCCGGCGCTCCGCGACCAGGGTGTCGAGATCGTCGCACTGGGAAGCAAGCGGCTGCTCTCGGGCGGCGCGCTGACCGCGCTGACCCGCGGCGTCTATAATCGCGCGGCCGCCGACATGGTCGCGCGCTGGATCGCCGCCAATGATCGCCCGTCGACGGTGTATCATGTGCATGGCTGGGCACAGATCCTGTCGCCGTCGCTGTTCGCCGCGATCGCGCCGGTGCGGGCGCGGCTCGTCTATTCGGCGCATGATTTCTTCCTGGCCTGTCCAAACGGCGCGTTCGCGTTTCTGAAGAGCGGTGCGGTCTGCACGCTGACGCCGATGTCGCCCGGCTGCATCGGCGCGAACTGCGATCGTCGCAGTTACGCGCACAAGCTCTGGCGGGTCAGTCGGCAGGCGGTGCAACGCCATCTTTATGATCCGCGCCACTCGCCGCCGGTTCTGGCGATCCACGAATCGATGCGCCCGTATTTGATGCGCGCGGGCATTCCGGACGCGGCCATCGAAGCGCTGCCCAATCCGGTCGTGCCCTGGTGCAACACCCGGGTCGAGGCCGAACGCAATGCCGAAATCCTGTTCATCGGCCGCCTCGAAGCGACCAAGGGTCCCGATCTTGCTGCAGCGGCGGCGCGGGCGGCGGGGTGCACCTTGCGTGTGATCGGTGACGGCGTCCTGCGCGAGTCGCTACAGGCCAGCTATCCCGAAATGTCGTTCATGGGCCAGCAACCGCCGGCGGCGATCCGCGGCTATGCGGAACGCGCGCGGATGCTCGTCATGCCGAGCCGTTATCCCGAGCCCTATGGGTTGGTCGCGGCGGAGGCGCTGTGGAGCGGCCTGCCCGTCATCATCACCGATACCGCCTTCCTCGCAGACGATATCGTCGCGGCGGGCGCCGGGCTGGCGATCGAACCGCGCGACACGCTAGCGTTTGCCGCCGCGATCCGGCTGATTGCCGAAGATGATGCGCTGGCACGCCGAATGAGCGAGGCGGCCTATGGCCACACCCGCGGGCTCGCGCTGACGCCCGACGCGTGGATCGACCGCCTGCTCGACGCCTATGCGCGTCGCCTGGCTATGGCAGCGTGACTGACGCCGGCGCGGGAAGCAGCAGCGGCAGCGGCAATGCGCCCCCGCGTGCACCCCGGCGGTCCGCCCGGGCGGTCCTGGCCGCGGTTGTCGTCGCATAGCCGGTCTTGACGACGCCCCTACTGTCGTCGGCCATCGTAGCTTTTCCGGCGCGTGCGCGGCCGGCGCCACGGCGCTCGCTGCCGGCAAGGACCCGATAGGGATTGGCGAGCGCCGTCGCGCGTAGCCGTTGCGCACGCATCGGCAGGATCGCCGCACCCAAGGCCGCCATGCCATAGAGCAACCGCATCGCGTCGATCGAATGATGGAAAAACGCCGATCCCGCGAATTCGCCGAGCGTCAGGCCGATCGCGCCAAGCCCGGCGATATCCGCGCTGCGCACCATCGGCAGGCCGAGCAGCAGCAACAGCGCCAGCGCATAGGCGATGATTGCGCCCAACGGAGCCGCGATCAGATCCGCGGCGGACAGCAGACCCGCCGCGACGACGAGCAGCACTAGGCCGCCCCGCGCGGCCATGACCACGTCTGCGCCGGTGATCCAGTGGGAGGGTCCTCGAATCATGGCCACAGCCATAACCGGGACACCTCAATTTCGTATTAAACCGGCCGGGGACCGCGATCAGAAATAGCGTTCGCCGACGCGGATCGTATCGCCGGGCTGGACCTCGATCGGCTGCTCGCGAATGACGACGGTGCGCTCCTCGGTCGCCCGCGCGCGACGGATATAGATATGGTTGCGATTGGCCCGATAGGAGAACCCGCCCGCGGCCGCGACCGCCTGCTCGATCGTCATGCCGTTCACGAACGGAAACTCGCCCGGCCGCGCGACTTCGCCCAGGATATAATAAGGGCGATAGTTGAGGACCTCGACGCTGACGTGCGGATTGTTGACATAGCCCTGGGCAAGGCTTGCCGTCACCGATTGCGACACCTGCTCGATCGTCTGGCCACCCGCCTTGATCGCGCCGATCAGCGGGAACGCCACGGTCCCCGACGGCGTGATGCTATATTCGCCGGTCAGATTGGGCTCGTTATACACCGTGATCCGCAACTTGTCGCCGGCACCCAGCCTGTATCCCTCAACGATCGCCATGTCGGACGCGGAAAGAACCGGCGGCTCCGCCTGCGTGCATCCGGTCGCCACCGCCAGGGATGCAATGATGACGACCCGAAAATAGACTATAGGACGCATGGTTTTCCCCAAACTATGATTGTCATGACTGTATCGGAATTGCCGACAAAGAGAAATACAGAGATGTCAGCTTGGGATAACCGTCGCCGACAATGGCATGGCCGATTCCCGGCGACGGTATCGTCTTGATAGCCATACCCGAACCGGTCCATCATAATAGCGCATGGCGACAATCGAGGCGGCAATTACGAACGCCAGGGATGCCACGATAATGGTCGCGGGCGCGAAACCCTGCCGCAACCCGATAAACGCGACTGACAACACTATCGGATAGTGAAGGATGTACAGCGGATAGGAGAGGTCGCCCAGGAACGCGGCCACCCGCCGCCATCGGGGCGGCACCTCGAACCGGCTCCCCGCCCAGACGAGCAGCGGCCCGCCCGCCAGAACGAACGCGAGATCCCTCGCCAGCGACGCCGCGCCGGTGAGCGGCAGCGCGACGCAGAACAGCAGCACCGCTGCCAGCGCCATGCTCGCTTTGGCCGATGGGCGCGCGGTGATCGCCGGCAATCGGGCCAGCAGCATCCCGATCGGAAAGCCGTACAACACCCGCGCCAGCCCGAACGGCAGTCGATCCGCGGTCGATCCGGCGATCAGTCGGTCGGTCCCGTAGAGCATGGGCCCCGCGACGATCACCACCGCCGCAGCGACCGCGAGCGCGACGATCCACAGGGTTCGGGCGCGGAACAGGATCCATGCGTAGAGCAGGTTGACGAACAGCTCGAACGACAGCGACCAGGCTGGCGCGTTCAGCGGAAACACACTGGGATAGGGAAGGAGATAGGGCAGCATCAGGAGGTTGCTGACCGTGGCGAGCACCAGCTGCCCGCCGTCGAGCGCAAACCGCGCGTGGAGATGCGACTGCGCCAGAACCTTGACCAGCCCCAGGCCTGCCCCGACCAGGAACAGCGGATAGAGCCGGATGAGCCGCATTCCCACGAACGGCCCGAACCGCATCGTCGTCGACAGGCGACGGTCATAGGCCGTGGCGATGACATAGCCGCTGAGCACGAAGAAGAAATCGACCGCCAGATACCCGCCGGGCATCAGCGGCACGAAGACGATATCGCCGACGTGCAGCGCGATCACCGCAATCGCGGCGAGCCCCCGCAGAAGATCGAGCAGCAACTTGCGGTCATGATCGGCCCCGGTGCGCGCGGCCGGGGTAAGGGCCGTCATCGTCGCACCGCCCGCTGCGCCGCAGAGGGGAATCGATTGCCGCGCAACGCGGCGCAGGGATGACGATCGACGTGGCGGCCGACACGCGTGCCGCGCCGCCGCGTACCCGCAATCGAACGCGTGATGATCGCCGTCATGATTCGCTTCGCCCTTCGGTTCGACAATGAGACGGAGACAGGATCAGGGATCCGTACGGCGTTGAGAACAGAAACTTTACTGCCAAAGTCCCAGACACAGCCAGACCGAGCCTGCCCGACATCATGTGCTTTGGCGACGGTATCTACGTTTTCTTCGGGCAAGACATCGCTATTCATGTTCATTGTAAATAATCGCCGCTTTCATTGCAGCGGAGCGTCTCGGCCGGGACCGAAATGGCAATAGCATCGGGACCGCCGATGCCGACCGGCGCCCGGTCCGCGGACGCGTCGCACCGCTGGCGCATGATGCCGACGCGGCCAGGCCGAAAAGCGCCCGGCTCGCAAAAACCCCAAGGGGTTCGGCGCGCACAACTCAAAGTCTTCCTATACAGTTCAGGTGCTTATCGGTGAAACACCCGCTCACTGCGGATCAGCAAGACCTAGCCCAGATTGCCGTCATCGTCTGGCATCATGTTCCGATCGAGCCCTAGGGCAGGACGTCTGATCATATGTCCCCTGGCCGTCCCCCGCCTTAAAAGCCTCCCCATACAACCCCATTCTACATTACAAAATGTACTGAAGCCTGCTCCACAGGACGCATGTTACAACGGCGATTGTAAGATCCACTTTTTTACCAAATTACACACCGACCGTAACTTGCATACAATAACGATCATTTGCCGCGTCGACAGAATATTGTAGTTATACGGATGTGATGGGGCACGGCTTCTCCGATCCTGCCGAAGTTCGACACAAAGACGGCGGCGGGGCCGGGCAGAGCTCTTGGGGGGCGGCGTATTGGTTGAGCGTAAGAAGAGTGTCGCGCTGATCGCGCGGGCAGTGTGCGCAACGTTGCTCATCGGCGGCGGCGGCAGGGCCGGCAGTGCGTCGGCGCAGATGTCGGCGGGCCGGTTCGGCGCGCAGTCGGTGCTCGAGCGCACGCGGCCGGACTATGATCCGATCGGGCTTCGCCTCGGGACGTTCACGATCCTGCCCTCGCTCGACGCGAACACGGGCTACGACAGCAATGTCCGCGCGCTGCAGAGCCCGGTGCTCGACGACCTCATCTTCACGCTGCGCCCCGCGGTGGTCGCGCGATCCAACTGGTCGCGCAATGCGGTCACGGTGCGGGCGAGCAGCGACATCCAACGCTTTGTCGACCGTCCCGTCGAAAATGCTGAACAATATCAAATCGGCGCCGATGGTCGCTTCGATATCGGCAGCAGGACGCATCTGGTCGCGGACGCCCGCGTTGGCCGGCTCATCGAAGCACGCGGCAGCACCGGCGACACGGCGCTGGACGGCGAACCGGTCAATTTCATGGACTATCATTTCGGCACGGGCGCGGACCATGATTTCGGCCCGCTTCTGACCCGCGCCAGCTTCACGTTCGACGAATTCCGCTATGGCGATCGCAAAGCCGCGGGCGGGCGCAAGGTCGACAACAGCCAGCGCAATTACCGCTCGATCCTCGGCGACATCCAGTTCACGTTGCCCGTCGCGCCTGCCGCCGGCGTGTTCGTTCGCGGCACCGTCAATACGGCCGATTATATCAACGAGCCCGCCGGGCCGAGCGGCGATTCGACAAGCTATAGCGCATTGACCGGCATCGCGTTCGGCGTGACCCCGCTGCTCTACGGCAGCATCGGCATCGGATATTTCGCCCAGACCTACCGCGAGCCCTCGCTCGATGGCACCAATGGCCTGAACTATTCTGCGGCGATCACCTGGAACCCGACCCCGCTCGCCACCGCGTCGTTCACGCTCAATCGCGCGCTGCAGCGCGCGCCCAGCCCGACGCTGGGCGCGATCACGATGACCACCGGGACGCTGATCGCCGACTACGAACTCCGCCGGAACCTGATAGTCGGCGCGACCGCGGGCTATTCGCGCAATCTATACGGCCTGATCGACCGCACGCAGACGCAGATGACCGGCTCGGCGCGTGCGACCTATCTGTTCAGCCGACTGATCTCGTCGACGCTCCGGCTCGACTATCTTCGAACTCGCCCCGATCAGGCGAGCGGAGTCGACAGTCTGGGCATTGGCCGACGCTTCGACAAGACCCGGATATTTCTCGGCATGCGGCTTCAACTATGAGCCCCGCGCCGATGATCCGACCAGCAAACGACATTCCCGGGATATGGAGAATGAGCAAGTGACAACCGCGATCCAAGTCTATGGCGGCGGCAATGCCATGCCGATCAGCCCCTATACCCCGCAGGCCAGTGAGGTCGCGCAGGATCGGATCGATGCGCGCGCGCTTGTCGCGATGTTCCGTCGGCGGCTCGGCATCTTCCTCCTGGTCTTCCTCAGCATCCTGATAATCGGCCTAGCACTGACGTTCCGGCAGACGCCGTCCTATACCGCGGTCGCGCAGGTGTCGCTGAACGTCAAACAATCGGCGCTTACGCCAGCGGGGGTCGGCGAGCGGCCTGATCTCGACCGCGCCGAACCCAGCGCGAATTTCGTCGATACCCAGGTCGAGATCATCCGCTCCGAGGCCTTTGCCCGGCGCGTCGCCTCGGCCCTGGCGCTGCCGTCGGATCCGCGCTTCACATCGTTGCAGGAGCCCCGTGGCATCCGCACCTGGATCACAAGCTGGTTCACGGCGCCGCCGAAACTCGCGCGACCGACTGCGGCGGAGGCGGAAGCCGCGGCGATCACCTATGTTCAGGACGGCGTCACCGCGACGCGGCTGAACTCGACCTACGCGCTCCACATCTCGTTCAGCGACACGGATCCGGCGATGGCGGCGCGGATCGTCAACGAATTCGCGCGGCAATATACCGAGGGGTCGCTGGCGAAGAAGCAGGTTGAGAACCGCGATTCGACCGCGATGATTGCCCGCCGCGCGGAGGATCTGCGCGCACGCTGGCAGGCCGCCGATGCGGCCGAACAACGCTATCGCATCCAGCACAACCTGACGAGCACGCAGGGCCTTTCGCTTACCGAGCAGGAGATCTCGACGTACAACCAGGCCGTCGCCGCAGCCCGCGCTGCGCTGGCCGAGGATCAGGCCCGCCTGTCGACCGCGCGGGCGCAGCTTCGTTCCGGCTCGCGCGGCGATGATGTCGGGGAGGCGCTGGGGTCGTCCGTCGTGTCGGGTCTGCGCGCGAACCAGTCGGCACTGAGTGCTCAGGTCGCCGAGCTCACGACCCGCTATGGTGCGCGTCATCCCGACGTGCTGCGCGCGAACAGCCAGCTCGCCGCGATCGACAAGCAGATCAGCAACGAAATCGCGCGCGTCATCTCGAACCTCGCGGCGAAGACGCGGGTGTCGGAGGGCCGTCTCGCGTCGCTGTCCGGAACGCTGAGCGGCGCGCAGGCCGAACTGGCCGGCAACAACGCCGCCACCGTCGAACTCAACAACCTGGCACAGAACAACAAGACCGCGCGGTCGACCTATGAGTCCTATCTGACGCGCTATCAGGAGCAGCTGGCCCGGCTCGGCACCGAGCAGGCCGATGCCTCCGTCCTGAAGCTGGCGGCGATCCCCGACACCCCGACCAGCCCCAATATCCTGCTCAACCTGATCCTGACGACCGTGCTCGGGTTCGGTTTTGGCCTGGTCGCGGCCTTCCTCACCGAGATGGCGTTCACGGGGCTGACCACGGGCGACGATATCGAACAGCGTCTGGGCGTCCGCTATCTCGGCGCGGTGCCGCTGCTCGCCTCGGTGACCAAATCGGCGAAGTCCCCGCCCTCGGCGATCGCGGCCGAGCCACGCTCGGCGTTCGCCGAATCGATCCGCAGCCTGCGCGCGTCGATCACCTTTGCCGCCCACGCCCCCGCCAAGGTGATCGCGATCACGTCCGCGCTCGCGCAGGAAGGCAAGACGACGACGTCGATCTGCCTGGCACGGTCGATGGGTCTGGCCGGGGAAAAGGTCGTGCTCGTCGATTGCGATCTTCGCCGCCACGGCGTCAGCCGGTTCCTGCGCACCGAAGCCGATCGCCCGGGCCTCATGCAGGTGCTTCGCGGCGAGGCGACACTCGAAGCCGCGCTGGTCGAGGACACCGCGACCGGGATGATGGTCCTGCCGATCGCCGCGGATGACGATTTCGACGGCGACCTCATGATCGGCGACAAGATGGACGGACTGCTCGACGCGCTGCGTGACCGGTTCGACGTCATCGTGCTCGATACCGCGCCGGTCCTGCCGATCGCGGATGCGCGGCTGATGCTCGGCAAGGCGGATGTCGCGGTGTTTGTCGCGCGGTGGCGCAAGACACCCGATCATGCGATCCGCTCGGCACTGCGGCTGCTGCCGCTCGACCGCATCCACCTTGCCGGAATCGCGCTGACCAAGGTCGACATCCGCAAACAGGCGCGGTTCGGCTATGGCGACTCGACCTATTATTACCACGACTACAAGGGCTATTATGCCTGAGCTGGCCGTCGATGCCGGCATCGGCAGTCTGGCCCGCCAGGCTGAAGCGATCATGCCCGGTGCCCCGTGTCGTGACCCGTGTCGCGCCCCGTCCGTCCCGAGTCGCAGCCGCCCGGAAGGGTGGCCGCAGCGGGTGGCGATCGTGCATTATTGGCTCGTCACGATGCGCGGCGGCGAACGGGTGGTCGAGCGGCTGCTGCACCTGTTTCCGCACGCCGAGATCTTCACGCATGTCTATGACGCCAGCGCGGTGTCTGAAACGATCCGCGAGCGCCCGGTCCATACCAGCTTCATCAACCGGCTACCGGGGGCCCGGCGTCATTATCAGAAATATCTGCCGCTGATGCCGATGGCGCTCGAACAGCTCGACCTGCGCGGCTTCGACCTCGTCATCAGCAGCGAATCGGGCCCGGCAAAGGGCGTGATCACCGATCCCGATACAGTGCACCTCTGCTATGCGCATTCGCCGATGCGGTATCTGTGGGATCATTACCATCAGTATCGCGGCAGCGCGGGACGCCTGACCCGGCTGATGATGACCTTGCTGTTCGGCCGGCTGCGCCACTGGGACATGACGAGCGCGGCGCGGATCGACATCGTCGTCGCGAATTCGCAGTTCATCAAGAAGCGGATCGCCAAGGCGTGGCGCCGCGATGCGGTCGTCGTCCATCCGCCGGTCGACACGAGTCTCTTCACCCCGGCTGCCGTGGTTGGCGACGAATATCTGTGGGTCGGCCAGATGACGCCCTACAAGCGTGCCGACCTGGCGGTGGATGCGTTCAACGCGCTGCAACTGCCCCTGCTGATGGTCGGTGACGGCGAGATGGCGGCCGAGCTGCGCAAGCGCGCTGGCCCGACGATCCGGATCATCCCGCGGATGCGGTTCGACGAGCTGCGCCACGCCTATGCGACGTCGAAGGCGCTCATCTTTACGCCCGAGGAGGATTTCGGGATCGTGCCGGTCGAGATGATGGCGTCGGGCCGCCCGGTCCTAGCCTATGCGCGCGGCGGGATCCGCGACAGCTTGGTCGAGCGCAAGACCGGGCTGTTCTTCGAACGCCAGACGATCGAATCGCTGATCGACGGCGTTCGCGCGATGGAGGCATGGCTGCCGGAATTCGACCCCGCCGATGCGGTGGCGCAGGCGGAACGGTTCGCCCCCGAGCATTTCGATGCCGGGATCCTGGCGGCGCTGGAGGCATGATGCGCCGCAGGGCCCTGATCGCGGCGATCAGCGCGGCGTTCGCGGTCGCCGGCAGCGCGCAGCAGCAGCCCGGGGCCCCGCCAATGCGGCTCGGCGTCCAGACCCATTTCAGCCAGAACTGGCCTGCCGCATGGGGCGATCGGGCGATCGACGTCACCGCCGGGTCGTTGCGCGATTCGCTCCCCTGGGCCTCGGGCGAACCGCGTCCGGGCAAATATGCGATCGAGGGTAGCGTCGCCGGCACCCTGTCCCGCTATTGCCACCGCAGCGGCGGTGACGTCCTGCTGACGCTCGACCCGCGCCACCCGCTCTACGACGGCGGCCATACCGTCAGCACGCCGGCGGCGATGGCCGCCTATGCGGCCTATGTCGGCACGGTCCTCGATCACCTCCCCGGCTGCGTCACCGCGATCGAGGTCGGCAACGAGATTAATAGCGGCAACCTGGCCTATCCGAAGGGCGTCGCCCCCGCCGCCGCCTATGTCGCGCTGCTGACGGTCGTCCGCGACCGGATCAAGCCGCGCCACCCGTCCGTCGCGATCCTCGGCGGATCGACCAACATGATCGGCACCGGTTTCCTCGAAACGCTGTTCAAGGCCGGGATGCTCGGTGTCGCCGACGGTGTCGCGGTGCACCCCTATCGCCATCTGGCGGACAATATCGACTGGGAGATCGCGCATCTCGACGCGACGATGCGCCGCTACGGCACGCCGATCCCGATCTGGGCGACCGAGTTCAGCGACAATTACCCGACACCCGATCTCGCCGCGCCCGAACTGGTCAAGTTCGTCACGCTGATGAGCGCGAGCGGGGTTCGGCGCGCCTATTGGTACGCGCTGATCGACCAGCGGTTCTTTCGGAACATGGGCCTCTTCACACAGTCGCAGGCGACCAAGCCCGCAGCGGAGGCCTTCACGCTGCTGACGACGCACATGCTGCCCGCCGGGCGCGCGCAGCGGATCGATACGGGCGATCGCGATGTCCGGCTCTACCGCTTCGGTGCGGATCGCTGGGTGGTCTGGGGCCCATCGGGAACGCTGCGGTTCGATGCCGGGCGCATCCTATCGGCGCGCAACCGGCCCCTGCCCGGCACCAGCGTCGCGATCGGTCCGGATCCGGTCGTGGTGATCGGCGCTAGACGCTTCGCCTTCACGCGCGGCACGGTGCTCGCCGACAGCCTCAGCGGCTATGGCAGCGCCCCCTGGTCCTATTGGCTCGAAGGCGCCGACGGACAGCGCCACGCGCTCGGCATCCTCGACGGGATGTGGACGAGCGCCTTTGGCAGCCGCTTCACGCGGCCCCTGGCGATCAGCGACACCGGCGGCGCGGTCGCGGGCGATGCGGCGCATGCGGCCCGCGCCGTGATCCGCTACACCGCCCCCGCCGCGATGACCGCGCGCATTGCCGCCTGTATCGCGAAATCACCCGGTGGCGACGGGCTCGACGTCGCGCTTCTGGTCAGGGGCAAGCGGGTCGCAGGCGCGGTCGTCGTCGATCGCTGGACGGCCACCGATCAGACCGTGACGCTGCGCACCGGCGAGACGGTCGATCTGTCGGTCGGCCCCAACCAGATCCCGGGACACGACGCCTTTACCTATCGGATCCGGCTCACCGAAGCGGGCAGCACCATTTCGCCCGACGCCACCAAGGGACCTGCAGGATGCATCTGACGCTCATCGGCGCTGTTCAGCTCGTCATCGGCTTCCTCCTGCTCATGTTCGGTACCGTGCCGGGCATGCTCGCCTTCGTGATCGTCTCTGCGCTGATGATGGGGTCGTCGGCGATCGATCTTCCCGCGATCGGCGCGTCGTCGATCCCGCCGATCGAGTTCGCCGCCGTGTTCCTCACGATCCGCGTGCTGCTGCCCGGATCGATCAACGTGCCCGCGCTGGCGGCCGCGTTGCGCGCCAACATCCTGATGATCATCTTCGTCGCCTATGGCATCGTCGGCGCGATCCTGTTGCCGCGGCTCTATGCCGGGCAGATCGACGTCGTGCCGATGCGCGTCCGCGCGCTCAACCGCTACGAATCGATGGAACGCTTCACCTATGCGACCCAGCGCCTGCTGCCGACGTCGCAGAATCTGACCACTGCCATCTATCTGCTCGGGACGGTGATGGTCGCGATCTGTGCCTATGTGGCACTCACGCACAAGGATGCATGGCGTCTGCTGGTCAAGACGGTCGCCGTGGTCGCGCTGATCCACGTCGTCATTGGCATCGCCAGCGTGGCGGTGCCGGGCAACGCGGTCCTGACCTTCTTTCGCAACGGCGCCTATGCGCAGATCGACAATAGTTATCGCGGTTTCGTCAGGATGAACGGCATCGCGCCCGAGGCGTCCGCCTATGGCGGATTCGGGTTCATGCTGTTCGTGTTCCTGTTCGAATGCTGGATCCGCGACGTGATGCCGCGTTTGACGGGCCCGTGTGCGCTTGCGCTGGGGCTCGCGCTGGGCGCCAGCACGTCGAGCCTGGCCTATCTCGGCCTCGTCTCCTATGCCGTCCTGGTCTTTCTCCGGTCGGTCGTCTTTCCCAAGACGATGCGGGTGGATCGCCTGCTCGTGCTCGGCGCGACGACGATGCTCTTCCTCATGATGGTCGCCGCGGCCAGCGTCTGGTACCCGCAGCTCGTCGCCGAATTCGGCGATATGATCACCCATTTCACGCTCGAAAAATCCCAGTCGCAATCGAGCGAACAACGGCAATTCTGGTCGTTGATCGGTTACCGGGCGTTTCTTGAAAGCTATGGCCTCGGTATCGGCGCGGGCAGCTTCCGGTCGTCGTCGCTGATCACCGCGATCATGGGATCGATGGGCGTGATCGGGATCGTCTGCTTCGTGAGCTATCTGCTGCAGGTCTTCAAACCCCTGCGCCTGAGCACCTATGTCTCACCCGCCGATCCTCGCGCCGCAGTCGGCGCCGCGGCGTCCTGGGTCTGCTTCGCCTCGATGGTGCCCGCCGCGGTCGGCAGTCCGACGCCCGACCCGGGCGTGCTCTTCGCGGTATTTGCCGGCGCCGCGCTGGCCTTGCGCCCGGCGGTATCGCGCAAACCGCAGCGGATCCAGGCCGGACCGCCGTCCGGCCAGGCGGCGATGCACGATACCGCGATGGCCTGACCCTGGGCCTAGCCTGCCGCCTTGGCGGGATGTGCCAGGCGGGTGCGGTGGAGCAACCACTTGCGCACAGGCTCGTCGAACGTCTTCACCGCAACCCATGCGAACACCGTGAATATGACCGACATCAGGATCGCCAGCAGCGTTGCTGCCAGCCCCTGGATGTGCAGATGACCGGCCAGCCCGCGGATATGCGGAGCGATACCGCCCTGCAGGATATAAACCGGATAGGAGAGAGCGCCCAGCGTGCGGCACAGCGGGACGGTGCGCGTGACCGTGCCATTGGCGCCGGCCGCGACCAGAAGCGGGAAGAGGAGGATCGCCGCAGCGACCTCATACACGCCGGTCCACGCACCCAGCCGGGGCATCGCCATAATCCCGCACAGCGTCGCGATTACCGCCCAGACGGGCGCGCGCAGTCGGTTGAGCAGCCCCGCCCGGCGCAGCCTGTACACCCCGACACCGGCAAAGAACGAGAACATCACGCGGGGGAGCCCCGCCCAGCCTTCCGGCCAATAAGGGCCGACTGCGAGCGTCTTGAAATGAAGGCCGGTCGCTGCAAGCGCGATGGCCGATACGCCGATGATAACCGCGAGCATCCGGTTATTCAGGAGCGGTGCGATCGCGCCATAAAGAAGATTGACGAGCAATTCCCACAGCAGCGACCAGCTCGGCGCATTGAGCGCATACATGCACTGGTCTTCGGACAGCGCACCATAGGGGGTCGGGATCATCAGCACCCCGGTCACGAAGAGCAGCGCCAGCATCCCGCCATCGTAAAGACGGACAAACCCTGCCGCACCGATGACGGCGCCGAGAACGATCAACGGATACAGGCGAACCACGCGCACCCACATGAAGGCCTTCAACGACATCCCCGCCTTGATCCGCTCCTCATAGACGGCCGCGATCACGAAACCGCTCAGGCCGAAGAAGAAGTCGACCGCCAGCGCGGCGTGCGGGGTTATCAGGATCGCATTATACGGCGTGACGTGCATGACAAGAACAGCGAAGGCGGCAACGCCCCGCAGGCCGTCTAGAACGTCAAATCTGACCCTCTCCACATTCTTTCCGCATGTATTTTGGGTATGTTTCTTGCGGTGGACTTTATTTCTTAGACACTAGTATGTTTTGCCTTTGATTCCATTACTTGGCTCAATATCCTGCGTCACGGGCTACAACTCGACTTTCTTCTATGTTCAGACTTATGACTAATAATGAGGGATTTACAGCAATGGCGGAGCCTTTAAGTCTGCGAGTGAAACGCGTCGTGCATTCGCTGCGTGATGATTCCGCCTGGCGCATCGCGCGGTTTCTCCGCCACGACGCCCGCGATCGCGCAGCCGTTACGCCTGTGGTGTCCGGCGATCCCGTTGCGGGCAGCTATCGCAATGACGTGGTCACGCTCGACGACGCGGATCCGGACGACTTTCCCCCCGTGATCTTCCAGACGTGGAAAAGCAGGTCGGTGATTCCCGGCAATTACCGGCACTGGCGGCAGACCTTCGTCGACACCAACCCCGACTGTCGCGTGCTGCTCTGGGATGACGCCGACAACCGCGCCTTCATCGCCGATCGGTTCGCCTGGGCGCTGCCAGTCTATGACAGCTATCCGCAGGAGATTTTCCGCGCGGATGCCGTGCGGTTCTTCTTCCTGCTCGAATTCGGCGGTCTGTACGCCGACATGGATACCGAATGCCTGCGCCCGATCCGGCCCAGCGCGTCGACCGGCGCGGTCGTGCTGTGTCGCATGGGGGGCAATCCCGATTTCGCGCACGCCATCCCCAACGCGATCATGGCATCCCGGCCGTCACAGATCTTCTGGCTGTTCGCGATCCACTGCATGATCGAGGCGGCGGAGCGCATTCCGGACGCGACCGCACGGATCGCCGCCGGGCCGGAGACGATGACCGGCCCGGTGCTGTTGAAACAGGCCTATGACGCGTTCGTCGCGCTCGACGAAGCCGCGGTAACGGCGCTGCTCGCCCCCCTCCTCGTCAAGCTTACCGAGCGACAGCGCACCCGGCTGCGCTATGCGCGGCCGACGCTGCTCGACGGGCGGAACTGGTATCCGCTCGACTGGACCAATATGTTCCACAAGCGGCTGTGCAACCGGTTGCGCACCGACCGCCGCATCCTGCCCATCGAGGTCGGCCGCACTCTCTTTCCGGACGCCGCGGTCGTCACCTATTGGAGTCATTCCTGGTAACTGCGGCCTGCTGTGACCCGCCCCGCGCGAGGGGGCGGGCCGCGGGGGTCAGGCGACCCCGCGCATACGCCGTGACACGAGCCGGTGAAACCGGTCCGCGGCGACCGTCTCGATCCCTCGCGGGCGGCCGCTGGCATGCCAGACCAGCATCAGCACGACGAGATACAGCATCATCCCCCCCGCCCCGACGCCGACGAGCCCGAGCCCGCGGTCGAACCCGGTCAGCGTCTGCAGCCAGGGCCGCAGCGCGAGCAAGAGCGCGGCCATCGCAGCGGATGCGACAAAGGCCCGCCACGGCCTGACAAGTTGAACGCCGAGCGGGACGCCGATCAGGCTCCGGACATAGGCCGCAGACACGATGCCCATGACCAGGGACGATCCCGCCCGCGCGGCGATCGCGCCGGCGACGCCGAAATACAGCGCGCCGAGGATCGTCGCAGGCACCTTGATGCACAATTCGCACAGGCTCTGCCGGAAGAAGATCGCGGTCTGGCCCAGCGCCATGGCGAGCGGCGCGAGCGCGGCCGCGAACAGCGTCGGGATCATCGCCAGCACCAGCCATTGCAGCAGCGGCGATGCCGGTTGCCATTTCGGCCCGAGCGCGAAGGCGACGATTGGCTGTGCGAGGATGCTGATCGCGACGAGGACGGGAAGGACGGCGCTGACGATCGTGCTGGTCGTCCGCAGATAGGCTTCGCGCAGGCGTTCGGGATCGTGTCGCACCAGCGAGAAGGCCGCCAGCAGCGGCCGGATCGTCGGCTTGAGCACCGCCTGGTCGGGCAGGCTGGCAAGGTCGCTGGCGAGCGAGAACGTCCCGAGTTGCGCGCGCGAGACGGTGAAGCCGAGCACCAGCCGGTCGATCTGCCAGTTGATCGCGGTCACGGCCTGCGCGGCGGTCGTCCATCCGAGCAGGTCGGCGAATTCGCGCCAGCGCCCGAGTCCGAAGCGCGGGCGGAAGGGGGCAAACCAGTAGGAGGCCAGCACCATGAAGGCGGGGGCGACGACCGTTCCCGCGGCGATCGCCCAGTAGCTGCGCGTCAGGATCGCGCATGCCGCGGCCGCGACAAAGGCGCAGCCGCGGCCGCCGACCTCGATGATCAGATCGCGGTGGAAACTGATATCCTTGGCATATTGCGCCATCTTCGGACTGACGAGGCCGCGCAGCGCGGGGGCGAGCGCGATGAAGCAGATCAGCGGGACGAGTCGCGGGTCGCCGTAGAAATAGCCAAAGGGTATCGCGAGCAAGGCCAGCCCCACCGCAAGCACGGCACTGCGTATCACGCTGAGCGTGAACGCGGTCTCCAGCATCGGCCGGCTGATCGCCTCGGCGCGGACGAGCACCTGGCCCACGGGCAGTTCGAAGATCGCCTCGACGATCCGGACCAGCGTCATCGCGATCGCGACGAGCCCGAAGTCCTGCGGCACCAGATAGTTGGCGAGCAGCAGAAGGCTGGCAAAGTCGATCAGCCGCGCGAGGAACCGCGAGGCGATGAGCCACGCGGCACCTGCGGTGGTGCGTCCGGCAATGGGGGCCGCCTGCGTCATCTCAGACGCCGTTCGCGACGCGCAGCGGCGCGCGGGTGCGCAACCACGTCGTCATGGCACGGCGCAACGGTTCGTCCCACCACCGCAGGATCAGCCAGCTCGCGATCAGCACGCCGGGCAGCGCCAGCCCGGTGCCGACCGCAAAGCTCCTGCTGCCGAGGATCGCCTGATAGGCCGCGTTGATCCAGACGAAGATCGGATAATGCAGCGCATAGACGGGGAACGAGAGCGCCCCCAGCACCGCCGATGCCCGCGCCACCCGGCCGCGCAGCACGACATGCGCCCCGCTGAGCACCAGCAGCGGCGAGACGATCAGCGACCAGCTCCATCCGACCCAGAAGGACAGGCCCTGCGGCCAGTAGAAGAGCAGCACGCTGAGCCCGAGCAACGGCCAGAACAGAAACCGCCACCGCGCATCGCGGATCGGCGCGAACCGCGATTGCGCATGATAGAGCCCGACCCCGGCGTAAAAGGCCCCGAACACGCGCGGCAGGCCGGTCCAGAAGCTTGCGGCCTCGTCCCCGCCTATCCCGACCAGCGCCATCAGCGCATATCCCGCCGCGACGATCGCCAGCGCGCTCCCCATCCCGTCGATCCGGCGCAGCGCCGCCCAGGCGATGTTGACGACGATTTCGAGAAACAACGTATATTGCGGCCCGTTCAGCGGAAAAACCTGCGGTCCGCCGATCGCCCGGCTCGCGTCGAGTATCGGCAGGCACAGCACTCCGAACGCGGTCGCGCGGGCGAGTTCGGCGACGCTGATGGTGGAATCGTGCAGCATTACGATGCGCGCGGCGAGATAGGCGGCGGAGATCAGCGTGCCGAGAATGACGAGCGGCATCAGCCGGACGAGCCGCAGGACGGCGAACGTCCGCGTCGCCATCCCCTGATCGAGCGTGTCGCGATACGCCACCGACAGCACATAGCCACTCAGACAGAAGAAGAAATCGACCGCGAGTCCCGCATTCGCCGCCAGCCAGGGATGGCCCTGCCAATGGCCGAGATGGAAGAGCAGGACCGATATCGCCGCCAGCCCGCGCAGCCCGTCGAGCGCGGCATAATGCGGGCGCTGGCGGGCCATGCCGCGATCGTTTCGGCCAGCGACCGGCCCCGCCGGTGCATACGCACGCGCATCGATCCCCTCAGTCACGCGCGACACGCTCGATAACGTCCAGCAGCTGCCGTCCCGCCGAATCCCAGCGGAACGCCGCGGCCCGATCATGGCCGGCGGCGCGCTTCGCCGACCGGACGACCGGATCGGCCAGCGCGGTGATGGCCTGCCGCCACCCCGCCGGATCGTCGACATCGGCATAGAGGACCGCATCGCGGCACA
>NZ_JPJC01000127.1:0-8529 GCF_000733135.1 Sphingomonas sp. FUKUSWIS1 | reverse complement strand
CGCGCCCGCCGGCGCGACGATCGCCGGGCAACCGCACAGCATCGCCTCGAGCGGCGGGAGCCCGAAGCCTTCGGTGCGCGACGGAAAGACCTGCGCATGCGCGTCCATATAGAGCGCGCGCAGCGTCGCATCGTCGCAGCGGCCGACGAACAGCGCGTCGGGCGGCGGCGTCAGGCCAGCCGCGTCGAGCGCTGCGCGATCCGCGCCGACCACGACGAGCTGCAACGGCGCCAGCGCGCCATCGGCAAAGGCCTCGAACACGACGTGGTTGTTCTTATAAGCCTTGGGGCTGCCGAACAGGAGCACATAGCGCCCCGCGGTGAGCCCCAGTCGCGCCAGCGCGTCGCGGTCGGACTCGCCGTCGAGAATATGGTCGACGCCGTTGTGGAGGACTTCGGTCATCCGCCGATCGACCACGCCGAGCAGGTCGAGCATCTGCCGGGAATAGGCCGACACGGTGAGGACGGCCGCGCTGCTGCGCGCCATGCGCGGCACGAGCAGCCGGTATCCGACGCGCTGCCGCCATGGATAGGAGCTGTCGGGAAAGAGGAACTGCGCGTCGTGGATCAGCAGGATCTTGCGACGATGCCGGATCGGCGCGAGGTTGGCGAGGTTGACCAGCACGCCGTCGGCCGCGCGCGCGGGCAGGACGAGCTGCTCCCATCGCTGCGTATCGCCGTCCGCCTGCTCGACGAGTTCGATCGCGCGCAGCACGGGCTGCCATTGCCGCCGCGCGGGTATCAGCAGGCGGGCCGGCGGGCGACGTTCGGGCGGCATCGCGGCGAGCAACGCGTCGACTTCGCGGATGAGGCGATCGGACACGCGGTGCACCCCGTTCATCCCGCCCGCATAGAATTTGCCGTTGAAATAGATCGGCGTCGCGGTGCTGCTCACATCCGCTCGATCTTGCGGGGATCGAGCTTGCCACGGGTCAGGTCGGCAAAGGCCAGGACATTGCCCCACAAACGCCCGCGCCGATCGACATGCGCCTCGGGCCACAGGCTGCGCACCAGATTCGCGATGACGTTCGCGGTCATCAGCCGTTCGCCCAGCCGCGGCTGCATCGTACCCTTCCGCTTCAGATAGACGATGTTCGCGATCTGCGAATAGCCGAGCTTCTTGCCCGGCGTGCGGCCGGACTTCACGCCCATGTGTACACCGGTGATCGACGCGGACGAAACCAGTCGGCCGCGTCGTCCGATCTGCGTCGTGAAATCGATATCCTCCTGCCAGCCATAAAGCGGCAGCGCCTCGTCGAAACGCAGTCCGGTCGCGGCACTCAGGCGGATCGCCATGTTGCAGCCATAGAGCGCCTGACGGTCGCGCAACACGGGATCGGGGCTGGGATCGGGGCTGGCGGCACGCGCCGCGACGATCGCCAACGCGGCCTCGACGCTCAGCCCGCTCGAGTTGATGCCGTCGGCGAGCAGGTCGCCGGTGATCCCGACAATCGCGGGATCGCTTTCGAACACGCGCTCGACCATTTCGAGATAGTCGGGCGCGGGGACGAAATCGTCATCGAAGAAGGTGACGAACGCCGCCGCGTCGCCGATCATGTCGAGCGCCGCGTTGCGCTGTCGGCACAGGCCGCGTCCGGCGAACACGATCTCGGGCTGCACCGGGCTTTCCGCGACACCCTCGACGTCCTGCGGCGAGACCGACACGACGATCACCCGATCGGGCCGTCGCGTCTGTCGTTCCAGCAGATCGATCGTTCGACGCGTCAGTGACGCCCGACCGACCGTGGCCACGACGACATACATCAAAGCCACTATTCGCCCCCAAGCAATATCCAGCATAGCTGCTTGACGACTTGTCTTGTAACGTACCTTCTATTCAAGGCAAGCATGTCGCTTACTATTACGGCTTGTAAAATCTTTTGTACAATTTGATAAAATAGAAATACTTTATTTTCATAATGATGATGTTAGTCGCGGACGACATGTCTTTTGGTTCGGGGATAATAATGACGGACCAGCTGCAGGAATTGGTCATCAACGGGCGCTTCTTGATGCAGCCCACGACCGGCGTTCAACGCGTTGCACGTGAAATCACACGCGAGATCGATCACCTCGTTGCGAACGGCGACGTGCCGCTGCGCGTCCGCCTGGTCTGCGAAGCCGATGCCGATATCGGCGATCTCAATCTGCGCGCGATGCAGGTGGAACGGACGCGTCACGCGCATGGCCATGTCTGGGAACAGTTCGTGCTGCCCCGCCATGTGAAGGGCGGACGCCTGCTGTGCCTCGGCAATACCGCACCGATTGTGACGCTGCTCGGCCGCAAGCCGGTCGCGTTGATGATCCACGATCTGTCCTATCGGCTGTTTCCCGATGCCTATCGCCGTCATTACAAGCTCGGCCATGCGTTCATGCTGCCGTTCCTGTTGCGCCGCGCGGATCCGATCGTGACGGTGTCCGAAACAGAAAAGGCAATGTTCACCAGCCTGGTGCCGGGCGCACGCCACCGCCTGATCGTCGCACAGAATGGTGGCTGGCGGGCCGGCTGCGACGCGCGTGCGGCCCCGCCGCCCGATATCGACGCGCCCCGGGGCGACTATATCCTGTATGTCGGCTCGCTGTCGCATCGCAAGAACATCGCCGGGGTGCTGGCGGTCGGCATCGCGATGGCGCGCGAACGCGGCATCGCGCTCGTGCTGGTCGGATCGTCCGGCGCGTTCCTGTCGCCGCTCCCCGTCAGCATTCCCGACGACGTCAGACATCTGATCCGCCTCGAGGGTCAGGTCGAGGATCTCGGCCGGCTCGGCGATCTGTACCGCAACGCGCGGTGCCTGTTATTTCCGTCCTTCTACGAAGCCTCCCCCCTCCCCCCGCTCGAGGCGATGCATTTCGCCTGCCCGGTGGTGGCATCCGACATCCCGTCGATGCGCGAGCGGTGCGGCGATGCAGCGGCTTATTGCGATCCCTATGATCACGACTCGATCCATCGTGCGGTGGTCTCGGTGCTCGACGATCCCGGTTATGCGCGGATGCTCGCGGGTCGCGGGCTGGCACAGGCGAGCCGATATTCCTGGCGCGAACAGGCGCGCACCATCCTCGCCGCGATCTTCGATCTCCAGACCGTGCAACCGGGTCAGTAGGACCCCTTGGCCATCAGGACCGCGGGTGCGGTCATCAGGATGATCCTGAGATAGAGCGACAGCGACTGCGACCGGCAATAGGCGACGTCGAAGGCGACCCGGCGCTGATAGGAGACATCGCTGCGGCCGCTGATCTGCCACAGCCCCGTAATCCCCGGACGCGACATGCAGTAATGCTCGAAATACCGGCCGTAGCGCCGCTTTTCCGCCTCGACGATCGGCCTTGGCCCGACAATGCTCATCTCTCCACGCAACACGTTGAACAGCTGGGGCAATTCATCCAGGCTGCTCTTGCGCAGGAAGCTGCCGACGCGAGTGACGCGCGGATCCTCCTTGAGCTTGTGGCTCAGTTCCCATTCGAGCCGGGCCTGGGGGTCGGACGCCAGCAGATCGGCCAGCAGCGCCTCGGCGTTGACCGCCATCGAGCGGAACTTGAAGCACCGGAAATAGGCGCCGCCATAGCCGATGCGGCGCTGCGCAAACAGGATCGCCCCGGGGTCACTGACATAGACGGCCGCGGCGATGACGAGGAGCAGCGGCGCAAAGAAAAGCAGGGCAACGAGCGCGAGCAGAATGTCGAAAAGCCGCATGAGGCGTCGTTCGACAGAAATGGCTGGCGGTGCCGGGCTGCGCTCAGCGCCATATTGAAGAATTTCCCCGCGTGTCGCCACAAAACCCCCCACGGTGATAGCAAAGCGCATTTGTTCTTCTGCGATGCAACACAAACCTTCCCTCTATGTTGCATTCAATAAGGCAATGTAATTGTATAAATATTGCGCTTCTCGAGTCTTGATCTAATAATACAATCTTGTTTTCTGAATATCTACAATCATTCTATAGACTTCATCGGCAAACATAAGGCCGAGCATATTGTAAGTATCTAATAGATGAGCCCCGCTGCCTTCATGAGAGTTTTGACGGGCCCCACCATTAAGCGCCTGCTGAAACTTCATATTTTCTGAGAATGGTCGAGGGTCGGGCAGGCGCGGCGGTCCGCCGGGGCCGAGGCACGGTCGACGACATCCGGCGCGCGCGCTTGGCGGGACGCGGCCTCAGGGACGATGCGGGCGGCCCGTCGGACGGTGCCGCGCGCGCGCCTTAGCGGTCGGTGCGCGGCCCGGCTGTGCTGCCGCGCACCACGAGCGTATGCGCGAGCGTCGTCTGCCGCCGCGGGCATTCGACGCCGCGCAGTATGTCGACGAGCAGCTCGACGGTACGCCGGCCGATCATCCCCTTGGGTTGCGCGATGGTGGTCAGCGCGGGCTGGAAATAGCGTGCGAGCGGAAGATCGTCGAACCCCATGACCGACACGTCGCGCGGACAGGACAATCCGGCCTCGCCGATCGCGCTCAGCGCCCCCAGCGCCATCTCGTCGCTGAAGCAGAAAATCGCCGTCACCCCGGCGGCGAGCAGCGCACGCGTGGCCACGAACGCCGACCCCGCGGAATAATCGCCGATCTCGACGTGCAGCGCGTCGCGCAGACCGCGCAGCTCGGCCGCCCGCAGCGCACCCGCCAGACGGTCGCGGCTGATCGGACTGATCTCGGGGCCGGTGACGACGCCGATCGCCCGGTGGCCGAGATCGGCGAGATGCGCGATCGCCTCCGCGCTCGCCGCCGCATTGTCGATATGGACGCTGGGGACGCCGAGATCCGCACTATATTCGCAGCCATTGACGATCGGTGCGGCACCCCCCTCCCGCGCGAGCAGCGACGCCAAGCTGTCGGGGAGCCGATGGCCGAGGAAGATCAGCCCGTCGACCTCGCGACGCGACAGCATATCGGCATATTGATCCTCGACCGCGGAATCATGCCGCGTGTCGCCGACAACGACCGAATAGCCCGCGTCGCGCGCCGCCTCCTCTGCGCCGCGGATGACGCTGGCGAAGAACGGGTTCGAGATGTCGGGGACCGTCAGCAGGATCTTGGCGGCGCGCAGCGTGCGCAGGCTGCGCGCGGCGACATTGGGGGCGTAGCCCGACGACCGGACGATCGCGAGCACGCGCAGCCGAGTCTTCTCGGACACCTGATCCGGTCGGCTGAGCACGCGCGACACGGTTGCGGTAGAGACGCCAGCCATCGCGGCCACTTCGATGATCGTCGGCATCGCCGGGTCATGGATCCGGCCGCTGCCGCTGTCGACCGATAACCGATGTAATCCTTTACATCGATGCTTCGCCGACCTAGCCTTATGTCAGACAAGCAGCAAAACTGCGGTTGAGAGGTGGCGAATGGCGGTAGCGGACGATCTGGGAACGGCCCCCTTGCGCGGTGTCGACACCGCGGCGGGCGGCATGCTCACCGCGCGCCTCAGTGCGCTGATGTTCATGCAGTTTTTCGTCTGGGGCGCGTGGAACGTCACGCTCGGGCTGGCGATGCAGACCGTCGGGATCGGCAACCTGATCGGCAATGCCTTTTCGGTCGGTCCGATCGCCTCGATCGTCGGCTCTTTCCTGCTCGGCATGGCGGCGGCGCGCTATGTCAGCCCGAAGATGCTGATGGTCATCCTCCATCTCGTCGGCGGCGTAATCCTGTTCGTGCTGCCGTCGTTCGTGACGCCCGAACGCGGTGCGAGCTTCGTCTGGCTGCTGCTCGGCTACATGATCCTCTACATGCCGACCGTGGGGCTCGCGAACACGATCGCACTCAAGAGCTTTGGCGATCGGACCGACAATTTCCCGTTCGTGCGCGCGTTCGGAACGCTCGGCTGGATCACCGCGGGGCTGATCATCGGCTGGGCGGGACTGTCCGCCAGCCCGCAGATCTTCCGCGTCGCGGCGGTCGTCTCGATCGCGCTCGGGCTCTACAGCTTCACGTTGCCCAATGTCGCCTCCGACGCGCCGCGTGACGAAAGCGTGCTGCGCCAGGTCCTGTGCGTCGAGGCCTTCGGTCTGCTCCGCCAGCGGTCATTCCTGATTTTCATGACCTGCGCGACGCTGATCTCGATCCCGCTCGCCATGTATTACGCCTATGCCTCGCCCTATGTCGGCGCGACCGGCATCACCAATGTCGGCGGCACGCTCGCGATCGGGCAGATGTCCGAACTGGTCTTCATGTTCTCGATGCCGTGGCTCTACCGCCGGTTCGGCGTGAAGCCGCTGCTGCTGGTCGGGATGATCGCCTGGGCGGCCCGCTACGCGCTGTTCGCGATCGGTGACGGCGGGTCGAGCCTCTGGGCGGTCTATCTCGGCGTCGCGCTGCACGGCGTCTGCTACGACTTCTTCTTCGTCGCGGGCGCGATCTACACCGGCACGATCGCGACGCCCAAGGGGGTGAACGCACAGGCGCAGGGGATGCTGACGCTGTTCACCTATGGCGTCGGCATGCTGCTCGGGTCGCAGATCGGCGCGATGCTCTATGCGCAGCTGCCCGCCGCCCCGACCATCGCCGACTGGCAGCATATGTGGTGGTATCCCGCGATTGCCGCCGCCGTGATCGCGCTGCTGTTCCAGATCCTGTTTCGCGACGATACCCGACGGGAGATTGCAGCATGACCGGACTGCGCGGACCAGCCATCTTTCTCGCCCAGTTTCTCGGCACCGAGCCGCCGTTCGACACGCTCGACGGACTTGCCGAATGGGCTGCCGGACTTGGCTATGTCGGGGTGCAGATCCCCTGCACGTCGCAGCTGATCGACCTGTCGCTGGCTGCCGAGAGCAAGACCTATTGCGACGATCTTAGCGGCCGGCTCGCCGCGCATGGCATCGCGATCACCGAGCTGTCGACGCATCTCCAGGGCCAGCTCGTCGCGGTCCACCCTGCATATGATGCGCTGTTCGACGGGTTCGCCCCGCCCGAGCTGCACGGCAAGCCCGCCGAGCGCCAGCAATGGGCGGTCGAACAGGTCAAGCTGGCCGCGCGTGCGAGCGCCAATCTCGGCCTGTCCGCGCATGCGACCTTTTCGGGCGCGCTTGCCTGGCCCTATGTCTATCCCTGGCCGCAACGCCCGGCCGGGCTGATCGAGGAGGCGTTCGCCGAGCTCGCGCGCCGCTGGACCCCGATCCTCGACGTGTTCGCGGAGGCCGGCGTCGACTGCGCGTTCGAGGTGCATCCGGGCGAGGACCTCCATGACGGCGCGTCCTGGGAACGCTTCCTTGCCGCGGTCGACAACCATCCGCGCGCGCGCCTCCTGTTCGACCCGTCGCATTTCGTGCTGCAACAGCTCGACTATCTCGACTTCATCGACCGCTATCACGACCGGATATCCTGCTTTCACGTCAAGGATGCCGAGTTCAACCCGACCGGCCGATCGGGCGTCTATGGCGGGTATGAAAGCTGGGTTGACCGCGCCGGCCGGTTCCGTTCGCTCGGCGACGGACAGGTCGATTTCTCCGCAATCTTCAGCAAGATGGCGCAATATGGCTTTGCCGGCTGGGCGGTGCTTGAATGGGAGTGCGCGCTCAAGCGGGCCGAGGACGGCGCGCGCGAGGGCGCACCGTTCATCCGTGATCACATCATCCGCCTGACCGAGCGCCCGTTCGACGATTTCGCCGCCAGCGGGATCGATCGCGCATCGATCCGTGCGATCCTGGGACTGGCGGAGGACCGCGCATGACCCGGCTGCGGCTCGCGATGGTCGGCGGCGGCGAGGGCGCGTTCATCGGCGCGGTCCACCGGATGGCCGCCGCGCTCGACGGCGACTGGGACCTCGTCGCGGGTGCGTTCAGTACCGATGCCGGCCGCAACACGCGTACCGGCACACAGCTCGGGCTCGCCCCGGCACGCGTCTATGCGTCGTTCGAGGCGATGATCGCCGGCGAAAGCGCGCTGCCCGCGGACATCCGCGCGCAGGCGGTCGCGGTCGTCACGCCCAACCATCTCCACGCGCCGATGGCGATCGCCGCGCTCGACGCGGGCTTCGACGTGTTGTGCGAAAAGCCGATGGCGATGAGCGTCGCCGAATCGGAGGCGATCGCTGCCGCCGCCAAGACCAGCGGCCGGCATTTCGCGCTCGCCTTTACCTATAGCGGCTATCCGATGATCGAGGAGGCGCGCGCACGCGTCGCACGCGGCGATCTTGGCGCGATCCGCCTCGTCCAGGTCGAATATCTGCAGGGCTGGCTCAGTTTGCCGATCGATGGTGACGGCAACCGCCAGGCCGAGTGGCGGACCGACCCGGCCCGTGCCGGGCTGGGCGGCTGTCTCGGCGATATCGGCACGCATGCCTTCCACCTCGCCGAACATGTCTGCGCGCTGCGGGTCGAGGCGGTCTCGGCGGATCTGACGACGCACGTGCCGGGCCGCCGGCTCGACGACGATGTCAGCGCGATGCTGCGGTTTGAGGGCGGTGCGCGCGGCATGCTGAAGGCGAGCCAGGTCGCCGCCGGCGAGGAAAATGCGCTCACGCTGCGAGTCTATGGCG
Organism: Sphingomonas sp. FUKUSWIS1; assembly: GCF_000733135.1. Taxonomy (NCBI): domain Bacteria; kingdom Pseudomonadati; phylum Pseudomonadota; class Alphaproteobacteria; order Sphingomonadales; family Sphingomonadaceae; genus Sphingomonas; species Sphingomonas sp. FUKUSWIS1. The sequence continues at coordinate 68 of NZ_JPJC01000127.1, read as the reverse complement.
AGCGTGGCGGGCTCGAATGGGCGCAAATGGAGCCGAACACGCTCGTCATGCGCTGGCTCGACCGCCCC
>NZ_JPJC01000126.1:11481-12511 GCF_000733135.1 Sphingomonas sp. FUKUSWIS1 | reverse complement strand
GGGGTTGGTGATATCCATGTGCTCGCGCTATCGGCGGTTGCGTAACGGGGCAAGACAGGACGAACCATGCGCATCGGTGTTCTCGCCGCGTCGAGCCGGACCAACCCTTCGGCGATCCCCGTGGTCACCGCCTATGCGGCGCGCGCGTTTCCCGAGGTCGAGCTGGTGTTCCATCCGCAGTGCACCGCGACCGACGGGCATTTCGCGGGGTCGGATTTCGCGCGGGCGGCGGCGTTTCTGGAATATGCGAACGATCCGGCGTTCGACGCGCTCTGGTTCCTGCGCGGGGGTTATGGCGCGAACCGGATCCTGCAGATGGTGATGCCCGAGCTGGGGCGCGCGGCGCGGCACAAGACGTATCTGGGCTATTCGGATGTCGGGTTCCTGCTGGGGGCGCTCTATGCGCGGCGGATCGGGCGGGTGGCGCACGGGCCGATGGTGAGCGACATCAACCGGCATGATGGCGAGGCGACGGTGGCGCGGTCGCTCGGGTGGATGGCGCGGGGGGATCGCAGCGGACTCGAGCCGGGGCTCGGGGGGCAGCCTTCGGCGGCGTTCAACCTGTCGATCCTGACGTCGCTGATCGGGACGCCGTGGCTGCCGGATCTGACCGATCATGTGCTGATCGTCGAGGAGGTGTCGGAGCCGATGTATGCGATCGACCGGATGCTGTTCAAAGTGGCGAACGCGACGCAGCTGAAGGGGATTGCCGGGCTCAGGCTGGGGGCGGTCACTGCGGTGCAGGCGAACGAGCCGGCCTGGGGGGAGACGCTGGATTACATGATGGTGCGCTGGGCGCGGGACATGGGGGTGCCGTATCTGGGGCGGGCCGAGGTGGGGCACACGCAGGGGAACCATGTGGTGCCGTTTGGGGTGGGGTGAGGGGGCAGATTGCTTCCACCCCGGCGGAGGCCGGGGTCCAGTTGGTGAGGTCGGCGTAACTGAGCGCGGTCTTTTGTCGGCGACGTTTCCCAACTGGGCCCCGGCCTTCGCCGGGGTAGAGTTTGGGGAGGGGCGCGGGGTTATTGCG
>NZ_JPJC01000126.1:0-11236 GCF_000733135.1 Sphingomonas sp. FUKUSWIS1 | reverse complement strand
GGGGTGGAGTTTGGGGGTGGTCGCGGGGATATTGCGGTGTGCTGGGGTCGCGGCGCGCGCGGCGTGGCTCTGGGTCCTGACGTTCGTCAGGATGACGGGGGTGGTTCCCCGGCGGAGGCCGGGGTCCAGGTGGTGAGGTCGGCGTAACTGGGCGCGGTCCTTTGTCGGCGACGTTTCCCAACTGGGCCCCGGCCTTCGCCGGGGAACATGGGGGCGGTTCGTGGGGTGTCGGTGCGTGGCGGGTTGCCTATATCGGTTGGGCGACGGCATAAGCGCCGCTCTTCCATCACGAGAAAGTTCCTCATGTCTGCCATGTTCCGCATTACGCTTCCCGACGGTTCCGTCCGCGAGGTTGCGCCCGGGACTACGCCCGCGGATGTCGCTGCGGCGATCGGGCCGGGGCTTGCCAAGGCGGCGCTGGCGGCGCGGATCGATGGGCAGGTGCGGGATCTCAGCCGGCCATTCGAGGGGGATACGAACCTCGCGCTCGTCACCGCGCGCGACGAGGCGGATGCGCTCGAGCTGGTGCGGCATGACCTGGCGCATGTGATGGCCGAAGCGGTGCAGCATCTGTTTCCCGGCACGCAGATCACCTTCGGGCCGGCGACCGATGACGGCTTCTATTACGACTTTGCGCCGAAGGACCGGCCGTTCACCGACGAGGACCTGCCCGCGATCGAGGCGGAGATGCGCGCGATCATCGCGCGGAACGAGCCGTTCCTGCGCGAGGTCTGGTCGCGTCAGCAGCTGATCGACCGCTGGACCGAACAGGGCGAGACGTTCAAGGCCGAATGGGCCGCCGAGCTGCCCGAGGGCGAGGAGCTGACCATCTATCGCCAGGGCGAGTGGCTCGACATGTGCCGCGGGCCGCACATGGTCTCAACCGGCAAGCTCGATCCCGCCGCGTTCAAGCTGACGCGCGTGTCGGGCGCCTATTGGCGCGGCGACCAGAAGAACGCGATGCTGAGCCGCATCTACGGCACCGGCTGGCTCAACAAGAAGCAGCTCGACCAGCATCTTTTCCGGCTGGAGGAAGCCGCCAAGCGCGATCACCGCAAGATCGGGCAGGAGATGGACCTGTTCCACCTCCAGTCCGAGGCGCAGGGGTCGGTGTTCTGGCATCCCAACGGCTTCGTGCTGTGGCGGCAGCTGGAGGCGTATATGCGCCGGCGGCTCGATGCGGCGGACTATGCCGAGGTGAAGACGCCGCAGCTGATGGACGCCAAGCAGTGGGAGCAGTCGGGCCACTGGGGCAAGTATCGCGAGAACATGTTCGTGGTGCCCGACGAGATCCCCAATGTGGAAGACGAGGGCGCGGTGCTCTCGGGCGAAGGCGACCTGATGGCGCTGAAACCGATGAACTGTCCGGCGCACGTGCTGATCTTCAAGCAGGGGATCAAGTCGTACCGCGACCTGCCGATCCGGATGGCGGAGTTCGGCTGCTGCCACCGCAACGAGCCGCATGGCGCGCTGCACGGCATCATGCGCGTGCGCCAGTTCACGCAGGACGACGCGCATATCTTCGTCCGCGAGGACCAGCTGGTCGAGGAGGTACGCAAGTTCTGCGAGCTGCTCGACAGCGTGTACAAGCATCTGGGCTTCGAGGAGTATGCGGTGAAGCTCGCGCTGCGCCCCGAAAAGCGGTTCGGCGACGACGCAATGTGGGACAAGGCGGAGGCCGAGCTGCGCGAGGCGGTGATGCAGTCGACGCTGAGCGACACGATCAAGGCGAATTTCGAGGAGCTGCCGGGCGAGGGGGCGTTCTATGCGCCGAAGCTCGAATTCCACCTGACCGATGCGATCGGGCGGACGTGGCAGGTCGGCACGATCCAGTCGGACCGCGTGCTGCCCGAGCGACTCGACGCGTCGTATGTGGGCGCGGATGGCGAGCGGCACCGGCCGGTGATGCTCCACCGCGCGATCCTCGGCACGTTCGAGCGGTTCATCGGCATATTGATCGAGCATCATGCCGGGCGCTTCCCGCTGTGGCTGGCGCCGGTGCAGGTGGTGGTCGCGACGATCGTGTCGGATGCGGACGACTATGCGCACAGTGTGGTCGCGGCGCTGCGCAAGGCGGGGATCCGCGTCGAGACCGACCTGCGCAACGAGAAGATCAACTACAAGGTGCGCGAGCACAGCCTGGCCAAGGTGCCGGTGCTGTTCGTGGTCGGCAAGCGCGAGGCGGACGAGGCGACGGTCGCGATTCGCCGGCTGGGCAGCCAGGGGCAGGAGATGCTGTCGCTCGACGAGGCGGTGGCACGCCTTGCGATCGAGGCGCGCGCTCCCGATATGTGATGGACGAGGCCGGCTTTCCGCGCAGAGCTTTCTGCGCTATAAGCCGGCCCAAATACTTCGTCAGAAACAACAGGAGCAACCCCCATACGTCCTCCCACGATGCGCCGGCCCATGCAGACGCCCGCGATGAACGGCCCGCGATTCAACGAATTCATCCAGAGCCAGAAGGTCCGCGTGATCGATCACGAGGGCGAGAATCTGGGCGTGATGTACACGCGCGAAGCGATCGAGCAGGCGGCCGAGCATGGTCTGGACCTGGTTGAGGTCTCGCCCAACGCCGATCCGCCCGTCGCCAAGTTCCTCGATGTCGGCAAGTTCAAGTACGAGGCGCAGAAGAAGGCGAACCTCGCGCGCAAGTCGCAGAAGACGCAGGAGATCAAGGAGATCAAGATGCGTCCGAACATCGACGACCATGATTACGACACGAAGATGAAGAAGGTGAACGACTTCATCGGCGAGGGCGACAAGGTCAAGATCACGCTGCGCTTCCGTGGCCGCGAACTGAGCCATGGCCAGCTGGGCATGAACCTGTTGAAGCGCGTGCAGGACGACGTCGCGGAGATCGCCAAGATCGAGGCGTATCCGCGCATGGAAGGCCGTCAGATGCTGATGGTGCTCGCACCCAAGTAACGGCGTGACGACGCGGCCCGCGATGCGGGACGCTCTGCAACGATAGCGATCGGCCCATCGCCCCCTGTCCGGGGCGGTGGGCCGTTTGCGTTGGGGTCGGGTTGGGGGGGGGCGCGCGATCGCAGGTTCCGTAGCGTCAATCGCGGGGAGCGAACCGCCCGTGCGCGATGCATCGATTTCGGGGCTATCACGCGGTGTTATTGCTCGGTGTTGCGGAAGTGCGACACAGCGACCGGAAAGTTACTTCCGCATACGGAAATCGGTGGACGCTGCATGAAAATTCCAATTACCTCCTGACCAAACCGGAAATTCGAAATAATTCGAAGCCGCCAGGAGAGATGCCCATGCGCATGACCGCATATCTGTTGTCTGCCGCCGCGACGATCGCGATCGCGGCGCCGGCCTTCGCACAGGATGTCCCGACGACGCAGCCCGAGGCGCAGACCGTACCCTCAAATACATCGGGTACCGCGGCCGCGTCGGTCGATGCGCAGCAGCAGCCGGTTGCCGAGAACGCCGATCCCCAGCCGATCAACGCAGGCGACATCGTCATCACCGCGACGCGCCGCTCCGAGCGGTTGTCGAACGTGCCGATCGCGGTGTCCGCGGTGGGCCAGGCCGCGCTGCAGAATTCGGGCGCGACCGACATCCGCCAGATGACGCAGCTTGCGCCGTCGCTGCTGATCTCGTCGACGGGCTCGGAGGCGAACGCCTCGGCGCGTATCCGCGGTATCGGCACGGTCGGCGACAATCCCGGCCTCGAAAGCTCGGTCGCGGTGTTCATCGACGGCGTCTATCGCAGCCGCACCGGCTCGGGCCTCAACGATCTGGGCGAGGTCGACCGGATCGAGGTGCTGCGCGGGCCGCAGGGGACGCTGGCCGGGCGCAACGCATCGGCGGGCACGATCAACATCCTGACCAAGCTGCCGTCCTACCAGTTCGGCGGCTATGGCGACGCGACCTATGGCAATTACAACAATATCCGCATCGCGGGCGGGCTGACCGGGCCGATCATCAAGGACAAGCTGGCGTTCCGGCTCGACGGCGTGTTCGGCAAGCGCGACGGCTATTATTACGACGTCATCAACCAGACCGATTACAACGACCGCAACCGCTATTTCGTGCGCGGGCAGCTGTTGTTCGAGCCGAGCGCCGACGTGTCGGTGCGGCTGATCGGCGATTACACGCGGCGCGACGAGAAATGCTGTGGTGCGGTCTATATCGACACGCGCGAGAAGATCGATCCGACGCCGGGCGTCGCGGGCGACTTCGCGATCAACCCCGCGGGCAACCGCATCCAGCAGGTCATGCAGAGCATGGGCGCGGTGTTCCCGAGCCAGGGCGACCCGTATAACCGCCGGATCGCCAACACGCTGGGCCGCGCCTATTCGAACATCACCAAGGATTATGGCGGTTCGGGCCAGATCGACGCGAACCTCGGCTTTGCGCAGCTGACCTCGATCACCGCGTACCGCGAGTACAAGTCGGGCGGCGCGGCCGACATCGATTACGGCAATCTCGACATCGGCTACCGCGCGGACGACGGCAACAGCTATCGCCAGTTCCACACCTTCAGTCAGGAAGTCCGGCTGAACGGGTCGCTGTTCGACGACAAGCTCGACTGGCTGGTCGGCGGCTATTATTCGAAGGAAGACCTGGTCGTCGCGGACAATCTGAAGTTCGGGACGCAGTATGGCGCATTCGCCGCGTGCCGGATCGTCGCGACGGTCAACCCGGCGGCGGCGCTGCGCAATCCGGCCAATCCGGGCTGCCTCAGCGCGACGGGACGTGCGGTCCTGTCGGGACAGGTTCCGGGCACGCAGCCCGCCTTCGGCGCGCTGACCGGTACCATCCTGAGCGGCATCGACCGGCTGAGCACGCTCAACAATCTGGGCGACCAGCGGTCGACCTATTATCAGGACAGCGAGAATTACGCGTTCTTCACGCACAACATCTTCAAGGTCACCGACAAGCTGTCGATCACCGGCGGGCTTCGCTATACGCATGAGGCCAAGGACTTCCACGCCGATTTCAACAACAACAACACCGTCTGCCCCGCGCAGCAGGCGGCGCTGAGCCCGCTGCTGGCGAGTGCGGCGGTGCCCGCCAGCCTGAAGACTCTGGTCGGCGGGATCGTCACGCTGACCTGCACAGGCAATTCGACCTCGGCGCTGAACGGGCTCGATCTGAACGACGGGTTCAAGGAAGGCGAGTTCAGCGGCACGGGGATCGTGTCGTACAAGCCGCGTACCGACACGCTGCTCTACGCGTCCTATTCGCGCGGCTACAAGGCGGGCGGCTATAATCTCGACCGGTCGGATTTGACCGCGAACGTCTTCTCGTCGCCGACCAATGCGAGCGCGAGCCGGCTGCGGTTCGATCCCGAGACGGTCAATTCCTACGAGCTGGGGCTGAAGTTCACCTCCGCGCAGTTCACCTTCAACGTCGCGGGCTTCCGCCAGGAGTTCAAGAACTTCCAGCTGAACACGTTCAACGGCACCAACTTCATCGTCCAGAACATCAGCTCGTGCGACACCAGCCTGAACGGCGCGGATCGCGATGCGAGCGCGGCGACGGGCGCGTGCACCGGCGACGTGAAATATGGCGTGCGGTCGCAGGGCGTCGAGCTCGAGGCGGGGCTGTTCCCGGTCCGCGACGTCGCGGTGAGCCTCGGCTACACCTATGTCGACACGACCTTCAAGAACAACCTGGTCGGGTCGGAGACGGGCGAGGCGCTCGACCCCGCGCTGTTCCTGCTGTCGGGCAACACGCTGTCGAACGCGCCCAAGCATACGGTCACCGCGTCGGGGACGTGGACGCCCGAGCTGGGGTCGTCGGGGATCACCGGGCTGTTCTATATCGATGGCCGTATGACCAGCGACTATAATACCGGGTCGGACCTGTTCACCGAGAAGGCGCAGGACGGCTTCTTCCTGATGAACGCGCGGATCGGCATCCGCGGGCCGGCGCAGAAATGGGCGGTCGAATTGTGGGCGCAGAACCTGCTCGACACCGATTACCAGCAGGTCGGGTTCAACGCGCCGTTCCAAGGCGCGGGCAATCTCGACCAGGTGAAGGCGTTTGGTGGTGTGGGGAACCAGATCTTCACGTCGTACCTCGCCGAGCCGCGGACCTATGGGCTGACGGTGCGCACGCGGTTCTGAGCGTTCAACGTCGCTAGGGAAGGCTGGTCCGCTCGGGAGACCGGGCCGGCCTTTTTCGTTTGTGGCGGGGCTTCGTTCACGTCCGTCATCCTGACGAAAGTCAGGATCCAGGATAACTCAGCGAGACGTTCGTGGCTCTGGATCCTGACTTTCGTCAGGATGACGATTAGTCAGGCGGCGAGGTCTAGTTGCTTGCCGGCGGCCGCCGCGAGCAGGCGGCGTTCGAGGGTCTTCAGCCGGGCGGGGGCGGTGATGCGGTCGCCGGTGAGGTCGGTGATGTAGAAGGTGTCGACCGCGCGTTCGCCATAGGTGGCGACATGCGCGGAGTGGATCGTCACCTTCGACTGGAACAGCGCCTGGGCGAGCCGGTTGAGCAGGGCGGGGCCGTCGCGGGCGTTGACCTCGACCACGGTGAAGCGGTTCGAGGCGCGGTTGTCGATCATCGCATTGGGGACGATGTCGAACGCCTCGGCGCGCGCGCGCGGGAGCGGCTTTGCGACGAGGCGGTCGGCGAGCTTGCCGCGGTTGGCGAGCGCATCCTCGATCGCGGTCTTCAGCCGGGCGAGCTGTTCGCTGCCGTCGAACGGGCGACCGAAGGGGTCCTGGACGAGGAAATTGTCGACCGCCATGCCGTCGCGCGTGGTGTGGATCCGCGCGTCGATGATGTTGCCGCCCGCGACATGGATCGCGCCGGCGATGCGGTAGAAGAGCCCGGGATGATCCGCGGCGTAGATCGTCACGAGCGTCGCACCGCGGCCGGGATAGACATGTGCGTCGATCGCGAGCTGCGCGTCGCCCGTGCCGGCGAGGAAGCGCGCATTGTGGACGAGCACGTCCTCGGGCTCGGCGATCCAATAGGCCTCGGGCATGCGGCGGACGAACGCGGCGAACTCGGCGTCGCTCCAGCCGAGATCGGCGTGGAGCGTCTCATGCTTGGCGGCGATGCGTTCGGCGCGACCCTTCTGCTTGTGGCCGAGGCGGAGCACCTCCTCGGCGGATTCATAGAGGTCGCCGAGGAGCTGGCGCTTCCAGCCGTTCCAGACGCCCGGGCCGACCGCGCGGATATCGACGATGGTGAGGACGAGCAGGAGCCGCAGCCGCTCGGGGCTCTGCACCACGTCGCAGAAATCGAGGATCGTCTTGAAGTCCGACAGGTCGCGCTTGAACGCGGTCGCGGACATCAGCAGATGCCAGCGGACGAGCCAGGCGACGGTTTCGGTCTCGGCAGGGCTCAGGCCGAAGCGCGGGCAGAGACGCTGTGCGACCTCTGCGCCGAGGATCGAGTGATCGCCGCCGCGGCCCTTGGCGATGTCGTGGAGCAGCACCGCGACATAGAGGACGCGGCGCGAGACGATCTGGCGGAAGATCGCGCTGGCGAGCGGATGGTCGTCCTTCAAAGCGCCATTCTCGATCCGCGCGAGCAGGCCGAGTGCGCGGATCGTGTGTTCGTCGACGGTGTAGTGGTGGTACATGTCGAACTGCATCTGCGCGACGACGCGGCCGAAATCGGGCACGAAGCGGCCGAAGACGCCGGTCTCGTTCATCCAGCGCAGGACGAGTTCGGGATCGCGCGGCGAGCTGAGGACGTCGAGGAACAGCGCGTTGGCGGTCGGATCGTCGCGGATGTCGTCGACCAGCTTCACGTCGCGGGCGGCCGCGCGCATCGCGAGCGGGTGGATCTCGAGCGCGTTGCGGTCGGCGAGCTGGAAGATCTCGATCAGCCGGACCGGACTTGCGCGGAAGAAGTCGTCGTCGGGCAGGGCGAGCCGGCCGCGGTCGAGGACGAAGCCGTTCAGGCGGCGCGGGCTGCGGCGGATCGTCGGCAGCCCGAAGCGGCGGCCGCGCGCGGCGAACTTCTCGTCGAGATGCGCGAGGAAGACGCCGGTGAGGTCGCCGACGGTCTTCGCCTGGAGGAAGTAGAAATGCATGAAGCGCTCGACCTTCGGCTTGCCCGGGCGGTCGGAGAAGCGCATCCGGTCGGCGATCTCGCGCTGGACGTCGAAGGTCAGCCGGTCCTCGGCGCGACCGGTGATGCTGTGGAGGTGGCAGCGCACCGCCTGGAAGAAATTGTCGGCGCGGTGGAACAGCCGGTATTCGGCCTTGGTGAACAGCCCGACATCGACGAGCTGCGCCGCGCGCTGGACGTCGTAGATGTACTTGCCGATCCAGAAGAGCGCGTGGAGATCGCGCAGGCCGCCCTTGCCCTCCTTGACGTTGGGTTCGACGACATAGCGCGTGTCGCCCATCTTGCGGTGGCGCAGGTCGCGCTCGACCAGCTTGTCGGCGATGAACGCGCGCGCGGTATCCGCCTGGACCTCGACCTTGAAGCGGCGCGACGCCTCTTCGTAGAGATCCATGTCGCCGGTGACGTAGCGCGCCTCGAGCAGGGCGGTGCGGACGGTGATGTCGGCCTTCGCCTGGCGGATCATCTCGTCGAGCGAGCGGCTGGACTGGCCGAGTTTCAAGCCGAGATCCCAGAGCGTGTAGAGCATCGATTCGATGATGCGTTCGACCCGCGGGGTCTGCTTGCCCGGCGTGAGGAAGCCGATATCGACATCCGAATGCGGCGCCATCTCGCCGCGGCCATAGCCGCCGACCGCGATCAGGGTCAGCCGGTCGTCGGGGGTGGGGGCAGGCGCGGGGTGCAGCCGGGTGGTGGTGAAGTCGAACAGCAGGCGGAGCAGCTGGTCGATCAGATAGGCCTGCGCGCTCGACACCTCGAGCCCGCGGCTGGGATGTTCGGCGAGCCGCTTGGCGACCTCGACCCGGCCCGCGTCGAGCGCGGCCTTGAGCAGGATCGTCGCCTGGCGGCCGAGCGCGACCGGGTCGGTCTCGTCCAGCGCGGCGATGGTGTCGGCGACCGCGCGGCGATCGATGATCGCGCGGCGGTTGGGCAGGTGATCGAAGCGGCCGGTCATGCGGGACCAGATAGGGCGCGCGGCGCCATTCGTCATCTTGATTGCGGGAATCCTTCCCGAACCCTAGGTCTTCGCGCGGGTTTGGCGAAAGGAAGACGATGAGCGAAGCGTTGCGCGTGGGACTGGCGGGCCTGGGAACCGTGGGGGGCGGCGTCATCCGGCTGCTCGACGCGAACCGCGAGCTGATCGCCAGACGGGCCGGGCGCGCGATCGAGGTCGTCGCGGTGTCGGCACGCGACCGCTACAAGGATCGCGGCGTCGATCTGACGCGGTTCGCCTGGGTCGACGATACGACCGCGCTGGCGCAGCAGGCGGACGTCGATGTCGTCGTCGAGCTGATCGGCGGATCGGACGGCCCCGCGCTGACGCTCGCGCGCTCGACGCTGGGTGCGGGCAAGTCGTTCGTGACCGCGAACAAGGCGATGCTCGCGCATCACGGCTATGAGCTGGCGACCGCGGCGGAGGCGGCGCGCGTCGCGCTGAAGTTCGAGGCGGCGGTCGCGGGCGGGATCCCGGTCATCAAGGGGCTGCGCGAGGGCGCCGCCGCGAACGCGATCGGGCGGGTCTACGGCATCCTCAACGGGACGTGCAATTTCATCCTGAGCAAGATGGAGGCGGAGGGGCGTGATTTCGCCGAGATCCTCGCCGAGGCGCAGGCGCTGGGCTTTGCCGAGGCGGATCCGAGCTTCGACATCGACGGGGTGGATGCGGCGCACAAGCTGTCGATCCTTGCCTCGATCGCGTTCGGGACGCGGCCGGCGTTCGACACGGTGGCGGCGAGCGGCATCCGGCACCTGCTGGGCGCGGACATCGCCGAGGCGGCGGCTTTGGGCTACCGCGTGCGGCTGCTCGGGCTGGCGGAGGATGGGCCCGACGGGCTGTTCCAGCGCGTGCATGCGCATCTGGTGCCGGTCGACCATCCGCTCGCGCATGTGACGGGATCGCTCAATGCGGTGGTCGCGGAGGGCAATTTCGTCGGGCGGCTGCTGTTCCAGGGTGCGGGCGCGGGCGACGGGCCGACCGCGAGCGCGGTGGTCGCGGACCTGATCGACATTGCGCGCGGCGAATACGGGCCGCCCTATGCAATGCCGGCGGCGTCGCTGGTCGCGGCGGCGACCGCGGACAGCGGCGAGCGGCGCGGCCGCGCCTATCTGCGCTTCACGGTCGCGGACCGCGTCGGCGTGCTGGCCGAGATCGCCGCGGCGATGCGCGACGCGGGCGTCTCGATCGAGAGCCTGATCCAGCGCGGCGCGATGGCGGACGGCAGCGTGCTGGTCGCGATCGTGACTCATGAGGGGCCGGAACGCTCGGTCGCGCAGGCGCTGGAGAAATTGCGGGGGTCGCAGAGTCTGGTTGGGCAGCCGTTGTGGATGCATATTCTGGGGTGATTTTTGGGGTGTGTGTGCGGGGGCGCCACGCTCTGCCGTGATCCTGACGACGGTCAGGATCCAGGGTGGCGGAGGGCTGCACTGTGTGGCTCTGGATCCTGACTTTCGTCAGGATGACGGGGTTGTGGGCGGGTGGTGGCGGCCCCTCCCTTCCGTCATCCTTGGGCTTGACCTAGGATCCAGGGTTGCGGGGCGCTGTGGTGCTCGGCTCTGAGTTCTGACGTTCGCCAGGATGACGGCGGTGCGTTACGGCCGTGCGGGGGCCGGGGGTGCGGGGTCGGACAGGTCGATGGCGATGCGGCCGGTCTTGTCGGGTTTTCTGGCGAAGGCGCTTTTGGCGAGCGCGACGGCGCCGGCGATGAGGGGGGCGATCGGCGGGCCGAAGCCGGACTGGCAGCCGCTCTGGGTCGCGGCGCAGGGCGTGCCCTCGAGCGAGAGTGCGCGGATCGCGGTCATGTTCGGGTTGGCGGCGACGGGGCGGTCGGGCGGGCCCCAGTCGGGGAGCGGGAGGCGCGGCCCCGATTGGGTGCCGGGCGCGCAGACGGTGATCGTCTTGTCGCCCTCCTTCACCACCGGGCAGTCGGGGGGATTGAGGATCGACCAGCTCTTTTCGGTCGGAGCGGACGATACCTGTGTGGCGGCGGGCTTGGCCGCAGGTGTAGCACCGGCCTGTGCGAGCGCGAGCAGCGTGACGAGAATCATCGGCGGCACCTCAACGGTTTGCGGTGATCATGGGTATCGCCCGAGCATGGACCCGATTGGGGCGTCTTGCCACTCTGCTGATGGCGGGGGCGTGATGGCGCGGGGTCAGGGTGCGGGTTTGCGGAGGCCGCCGGCGGTG
>NZ_JPJC01000125.1:0-5388 GCF_000733135.1 Sphingomonas sp. FUKUSWIS1 | reverse complement strand
CGACGTTGCACCCCTTCAGCATCCCGTCGCGCCCGACATCGGTGAACAGCAGCGACGCCACGCCCGCGTCCTCGAACCGCCGCGCGAGATCGACCGCGCTGGTGGTCGAGACATCGGCCCAGCCCTTGGTCGCGACCATGCCGTCCTTCGCATCGACCGCGACGACGATCCCGCCGGGGAAATCCTTCGCCACGCCGCGCACGAAGTCGGGATCCTCGAGCGCCGCGGTGCCGATCACGACCCGCGACACGCCCAGATCGAACCAGCCCTCGACATTGGCACGCGTCCGGATCCCGCCGCCGAGCTGCACATGCCCCGGAAATTGCGAAACGATCGCGCGCACCGCGTCGCCATTGACCGAAGCCCCTGCAAACGCGCCGTCGAGATCGACGACGTGCAGATGCTCGGCGCCTGCGTTCGCGAACAGCATCGCCTGCGCCGCGGGATCGTCGCCATAGACGGTCGCGCGGTCCATATCGCCCTCGGCGAGGCGGACGACTTGCCCTGCCTTGAGGTCGATCGCGGGGAAAACGATAAGGCTCACGGCCGCCACTCCAGAAAACGTTCGAGCAAGGCCAGACCGTAGCGCTGGCTCTTCTCAGGATGAAATTGCACGCCGATCATCGTGTCGCGGCCGATCGCCGCGGTGACGGGGCCGGCGTGATCGGTGGTTGCGAGCACGTCGGCGCCTTCAAACGCGAAGCTGTGCAGGAAATATGCCTCGCCCGGTTCGATCAGCGGATGCGCGGTGGCCGGCACGACGTCGTTCCAGCCCATATGCGGCACCTTCGCGTCCATCGTCCCCGGCTCGAGCCGCCGCACGCGCCCCGGCACCCAGCCGAGCCCGGCATGCGTCCCCATTTCCTCGCCGGCCTCGGCCATCAGCTGCATGCCGACGCAGATGCCGAGGAACGGAGCGCCCTCGTCGCGCACGCGCCGGTTCAGCGCCTCGACCATCCCCGGCACCGCGCGCAACGCGGCGGCGCACGCCCCGTAAGCGCCGACGCCGGGCAGCACGATCCGCTCGGCCTTCGCGACGACGTCCGCGTCGGCGGTGACGATCAGGTCACTACAGCCCGCGGTGCGCAGCGCGTTCTCGACCGAATGCAGGTTCCCCGCGCCGTAATCGATCAGCGCGAGCGTCACAGCATCCCCTTGGTCGACGGGATCGCGTCGGCCTTGCGCGGGTCGATCTCGATCGCGGTGCGCAGTGCGCGCGCGACGCCCTTGAACGCGGCCTCGGCGATATGGTGGTTGTTGGTGCCGTACAGCGTCTCGACGTGCAGCGTGATGCCCGCCGCCTGCGCGAAGCTGTGGAAGAAATGCTCGAACATCTCGGTGTCCATGCCGCCCAGCCGGCTCTGCGAGAACAGGTCCTTCCAGACGAGCCAGGGCCGGCCGGAGATATCGAGCGCCACCCGCGTGAGAGTCTCGTCCATCGGCGACAGCGCGTCGCCGTACCGCGCGATGCCGCGCTTGTCGCCGAGCGCCTGCGCGAACGCCTGGCCGATCGCGATGCCGGTATCCTCGACGGTGTGATGCTCGTCGATATGCAGGTCGCCCTTGGTGCGGACGTGCAGGTCGATCAGCGAATGGCGCGAGAGCTGTTCGAGCATGTGGTCGAAGAAGCCGACGCCGGTCTCGACGTCGTAAACGCCGGTCCCGTCGAGGTTGATGGTGACGTCGATCGCCGTCTCGGCGGTGGAGCGGGAAATCGTGGCGGTGCGCATGCCACCTCCCATAACGTGCGCCACGACGCATGCAATCTTGACCGCCATCCGAATACCGCTACCCAAGGGGAATGAGTGATGGACTGCCCGATAGCCTGATTCCGTACGACGAGATCGTGCAAGAAGCCCTGCGTGCCGTCGTCGGCCGCGTGCTCGGTTCCGTGTCGGAGGCCGGCGGGCTTCCCGGCGAGCATCATTTCTACATCACCTTCAAGACGCAGGCGCCCGGCGTCGACATCCCCAAGCGGCTGATCGAACGTTTCCCGGACGAGATGACGATCGTCATGCAGAACCGCTACTGGGATCTCGTCGTCGACGACGAGCGCTTCTCGATCGGCCTGTCGTTCAACCAGGTCCCGTCGAAGCTGGTCATCCCCTATTCGGCGATCACCGCATTCCAGGATCCCGCGGTCAGCTTCGAACTGCGCTTCCAGGCGCAGGAGGGCGCGGACGATTCGCTCGGCGAGCATGACCCGGCCGAGAATGACGGCCCGACCGCGGTGCCGATCGAAGACGGCTCGAACGTCGTCGCCGTGGATTTCAAGCGGAAGAAGTGAGCTGGAGCGAGGCGATCAGGCAAAGCTGATCGCCGGTCGCACAGCGACGCGAACGGCCGGCCGACGCGCACCGCGCGGTCGACGACATGGGATTTACTCCCATGTCGGCCTTCTGCTCTACGCCGCCATACCGGAACAAGCCCGGCATGACGGCGTAGGTAGGTTATGACCAACACCCGCACAGAAACCGACTCGATCGGCCCGATCCAAGTTCCCGCCCAGGCCTATTGGGGCGCGCAGACCGAGCGATCGGTCGAGAATTTCCCGTTCGGCACCCGCGAACGCATGCCGATCGAGATCGTCCACGCATTGGCGCTCGTCAAACAGGCCGCCGCCCGCGTGAACCGCACGCACGGCCTCGACGCCACAATCGCCGACGCAATCGACGCCGCCGCGCAGGAAGTCATCGACGGCACGCTCGACGACCAGTTCCCGCTCGTCATCTGGCAGACCGGCAGCGGCACCCAGTCGAACATGAACGTCAACGAGGTCATCGCCGGCCGCGCCAACGAGGTCCTCACCGGCACGCGCGGCGGCAAGTCGCCGGTCCACCCCAATGACCATGTCAACATGAGCCAGTCGTCGAACGACAGCTTCCCGACCGCGCTCCACATCGCCGCCTCGCTCGCCGTGACACGCCGGCTCTTTCCCGCGCTCGACCGGCTGCGGACCGCGCTGCAGGCGAAGGCGGATGCGTGGACCGACATCGTCAAGATCGGCCGCACGCACCTGCAGGACGCGACCCCGCTGACGCTCGGGCAGGAATTCGGTGCGTATGCCAATCAGGTCTATCGCTGCGGCCGCCGGATCGAGCCGGGCGTCACCAACGGCACCAACCGGCTCGCGCAGGGCGGCACCGCGGTCGGCACCGGGCTCAACGCGCCCAGGGGGTTCGCCGAGGATTTCTGCAAGGCGGTCTCCGACCTGACCGGCCATCCGTTCATCCCCGCCGAGAACAGCTTCGAGGCGCTCGCCTCGAACGACCCGCTCGTCCATCTGTCGGGCACGCTCAACACGCTCGCGGTCGCGCTGACCAAGATCGCCAACGACATCCGCCTGCTGGGCAGCGGCCCGCGCTGCGGCTTTGGCGAGATCGACCTGCCCGCCAACGAGCCCGGCAGCTCGATCATGCCCGGCAAGGTTAATCCCACCCAGTGCGAGATGCTGACGATGGTCGCCGGCCAGGTGATGGGCAATCACGTCGCGGCCACCATCGGCGGGATGCAGGGCCATCTCGAACTCAACGTCTTCAAGCCGCTGATCGGCGCGAACGTGCTCCGCTCGATCGACCTGCTCGCGACCGCGATGGAGGGCTTTGCGGAACGCTGCGTCGACGGCATCGAACCCAATCGCGACCGCATCGCCGACCTGCTCGACCGCTCGCTAATGCTCGTCACCGCGCTCGCCCCCGAGATCGGCTATGACGCCGCGGCGAAGATCGCCAAGCACGCGCATGCCGAGGGGCTGACGCTGAAGGAAGCCGGCCTCGCACTCGGGCTGGTCGATGCGGAAACCTTCGACCGTGTCGTGCGGCCCGAGTCGATGCTCGGCCGCTAACGCCTCCCCCGACCCCGTTCGTGCTGAGCGAAGTCGAAGCACCGTCGCTTGCGGCACGCCCTTCGACGTCGCTCAGGGCGAACGGGGGGAGGAGGGGCGCACCTGCGGGAACCCAAACGCGGTTCGCGCGCTAACCCGCCACACGCGAAGGAGAAATTACGTGGGCGCAACGACCATAGGCGCACTGATCGGCGCAGGCATCGACTCGCTCAGCGGCGATGACGGCAATGCGGACGGCGCGATCATCGGTGCGGTCACCGCCAACGTGCTCAAGATCGTCGTGCCGCTGGCCGTGACCTACGCGATCGGCTGGGCGGTGCTGCGCGGTACAGCGGAACTCAAGGACCAGGTTTTCGGAGAGGTTAAGTCATGATCGGACGTATCATCAGTGCATTGGTTGGCCGCGAAATGGGTCGGCGCAGCGGCGGCAGCGGCGGCACCTCGGGTGCGGTTAAGGGCGTGGTCGCGATGAGCGTGCTGCGTCGCATGGGGCCGCTCGGCATGATCCTCGGCGGAGGCTATGCGGCCAAGAAGGCCTATGACCGCAACCGGGCGCGCAAGTCGGGCTACTGATCCGCCGCCAGAATGACACGCGCGGGCTGTGCATGGGTTGACGCCCATGCGCAGTCCGCGGCAAGGGCGCGCATGCCCCATACACTTCCGTCCGACCCGCATGGTTTTCGTCGCCGCGGCGTCCTGTTCGTCCTGTCCTCGCCATCGGGCGCCGGCAAGTCGACGATCGCGCGCCGATTGCTCGCCGACGAGCATGAGCTGGAGATGTCGGTCTCGGTGACGACCCGTGCGATGCGACCGGGCGAAGTCGACGGCAAGGACTATCATTTCACCGATCTCGAGGGCTTTCGCGACATGGTCGCGAAGGACGAGTTCCTCGAATGGGCGCATGTCTTCAACCACCGCTACGGCACCCCGCGCGCGCAGGTCGAGGAGATGCTGGCGGCCGGCAAGGACGTGCTGTTCGACATCGACTGGCAGGGCGCGCAGCAGCTGTTCCAGATCGCGGGCGGCGACGTAGTCCGCGTCTTCATCTTCCCGCCGTCGATGGAGGAACTCCACCGCCGCCTCACCAGCCGTGGCACCGACTCGACCGAAGTGATCGACGCCCGCATGTCGCGCGCCGCGAACGAGGTCAGCCACTGGGACGGCTATGATTACGTCCTGGTCAATGACGACGTCGACAGCTGCATCCGCGGCGTGAAGACGATCCTCGCCGCCGAGCGCCTCAAGCGCTCGCGCCAGACCGGCCTGATCGGCTTCATCCGCCGCCTGACGCGCTGACCCCCCGTCATCCTGGATCGGGTCCAGGATGACGAAAGCCTACAGCATTCCCAGAAACGCCACGCCGCGCGCGAATTCCTGGCGCTTGAGCTCGCGCAGCTGCGCCGCCTGCCAGTCCTCGCCCCACATCTCGATCGACCAGTCCTCGTCGATCCCCGCCGCCGCCCAGGCCGCATCGCCGTCGATCTCCCCCTCGACCAGCGCCAGCCCGATCACCAGCGACCCCGTCAGCGTGACGACCGGCGACA
>NZ_JPJC01000124.1:0-4762 GCF_000733135.1 Sphingomonas sp. FUKUSWIS1 | reverse complement strand
CAGACCGCCGCACGCCGCCGCCCGCGCGATTCGAGCAGCCCCGCCGCACCGATCCCGAGCGCGCCTGCGACCAGCAGCAGCCCCGCGATCGCCATGACGTTCTCGCGCCGGCGCTCCGCTTCGATACGCGCCTGTTCCAGCGCGCGTTCACGCGACAGCGCCGCCTGCGTCGCCACATCGCGCCGCGCCGCCGCCGCATCGGCCGCCGCGCGCACGTCGGCGTCGCTGTCCTGCCGCAACCGCTCCTCGATCGAAGTGCACGGCGTTCCGACCGCGCTATAGGGCTGCTTCGCCTCGCGCAGGAATGCGGCGAGCTCGGTGTCCGCGATTGCGAAGCCGAACGTCGAATCGCCCTCCTCGCCGCGGGTGATCGCGGAATTGACGCCGATCACCCGCCCGCACCGGTCGAGCAGCGGGCCACCCGAATTGCCGCGCGCGATATTGGCGGTGTGCAACAGCACCTCGACATCGCTCAGACTGCGCCGGCCCGAGAACACGCCCTCCGACCGCACCGGGCTGGTCGGCCGGATATAGTCCGCGGCCGAGCGCGCGGTGGCGAGGTCGACATTGCCGGGAAAGCCCAGCGACACCACCGCCCCGCCCTCATCGATCGGTCCCGTATACAGCGCGGTCTGCGGCAGGCGCGCGCCGGTGAACTCGATCAGCGCCAGATCGCGCTGCACGTCATAGGCAATCACCTTGCCCTGATAGGATTTGTCCCCCTCAGTCGGCACAACGCCGACGACGACATTGTCGGGATAGCGTTCCGCCAGCTCGACGACATGCGCGTTGGTGACGATCCGGTTGGGCGCGACTGCGAAGCCGCTGCCATGGCCGAAGCCGACGACCTGATCGTCGACCACTGCGATCGTGACGACACGCACGACCCCGCGCCCGGTCGCGCTGATATCATCGGCGCTGGCGGGGGCGGCGATGCCGATGAGCGCGGCGAGCGGAAGGACGAGCAGGGTGAGCAGGCGGATCAGCATTCGCCTCCCTTATCCGCCCGCGCGCCGCGGCAGAACCCGTTTCCGGACGCCGCGCGGTCGCCGACCGATTGGTTAGCGAATTGGCAAGGCTTCGCCGGTAACCCCGGCATTAACGATCGAGGGACTGGTGCATGAGCGCGTTCGGACGACGCAGTGGGATGAGTGGCGGAACGGCAGCGCGGCCCGCGTTCGGCGTCGCGCGACCGATGCAGGGCGGCGGCCCCGCCCCGCGACCCGATCCCGAAGGCGGCGCGCAATTCCCTGCGCTCGACACCCTCCTGCCGATGCCCGGCGAGACCGAGGGCGGCGTGCCGATCGGTCAGGTCGACGCGATGCAGCGACTCGCCGATCGCCAGGCCGCGTCGGGCGATGCGGGCGCGAGCAAGGTCGAGGGCTTCGAACAGTCGATCCACAAGATCAAGGAACAGGTGCTCCCCCGCCTGCTCGAACGCGTCGATCCCGAGGCCGCGGCAACGCTCGGCAAGGACGAGCTGGCGGAGGAATTCCGCCCGATCATCGGCGAGGTGCTCGCCGAGCTGAAGCTGACGCTCAACCGCCGCGAACAGTTCGCGCTGGAAAAGGTGCTGGTCGACGAGCTGCTCGGGCTCGGGCCCTTGGAGGAACTGCTCGCGGATCCGAACATCACCGACATCATGGTGAACGGCCCCGAACAGACCTATGTCGAGCGCAAGGGCAAGCTCGAGCTCGCCCCGATCCAGTTCCGCGACGAGGAACATCTGTTTCAGATCGCGCAGCGGATCGTGAACTCGGTCGGCCGCCGCGTCGATCAGACTACCCCGCTCGCCGACGCCCGTCTCAAGGACGGCAGCCGCGTCAACGTGATCGTGCCGCCGCTCAGCTTGCGCGGCACCGCGATCTCGATTCGTAAATTTTCGGCCAAGCCTATCACGCTCGACATGATGGCCGGGTTCGGCAGCATGAGCCCCAAGATGGCGACCGCGCTCAAGATCGCCGGTGCATCGCGCTTCAACGTCGTCATCTCGGGCGGTACCGGCTCGGGCAAGACGACGATGCTCAACGCGCTGTCGAAGATGATCGACCCCGGTGAGCGCGTGCTGACGATCGAGGACGCGGCCGAGCTTCGCCTGCAGCAGCCGCACTGGCTGCCGCTCGAAACGCGCCCCGCCAATCTGGAGGGCCAGGGCGAAATCAGCATCCGCGATCTCGTCAAGAACGCGCTGCGTATGCGCCCCGACCGGATCATCCTGGGCGAAATTCGTGGGTCCGAGTGTTTCGACATGCTCGCGGCCATGAACACCGGTCACGACGGCTCGATGTGCACGCTCCACGCCAACTCCCCGCGCGAGGCGCTCGCGCGTATGGAGAACATGGTGATGATGTCGGACATCAAGGTGCCCAAGGAGGCGATCTCGCGTCAGATCGCCGATTCGGTCGAGCTGATCATCCAAGTCAAGCGCCTGCGCGACGGCTCGCGCCGCGTCACCAACATCACCGAGGTGATCGGCATGGAAGGCCCCGTGATCGTCACGCAGGAGCTGTTCAAGTTCGAATATCTCGACGAGAGCGCGGACGGCAAGATCCTCGGCGAATACCGCTCGATGGGCCTGCGCCCCTACACGCTCGACAAGGCCAAGCAGTTCGGCTTCGACCAGGCCTATCTGGAGGCCTGCCTCTGACCCCCGTCGACTGCACTAACGGCAGGTGGTCGAGACCGTGCTAAAACTTCCCATTCTGCTCACGCCTATTTGCGGACATTCGGATCAAATCTATCATCTCTGGTATGGTACGAACCAAAAGATGCGTTGCCGCGATCGCCACGGCTTGGTTGTTCCTATCAAGCGTGCCCTCGGACGCCCGACTTCCAAATTTTGACCAAAGATCGGTGCCGCCTGCGCCCCCGGCTGAATACGACCCTATATCCGGTCCGTTTTTGGCTCGAATAGGCCGGAAAGGCGAGCTCGATGATCCGGGGGTGATTGCCAATGCTACAGCGTCTTGGGACGGACCGAATTTATCTGCCTTTGTATTATGCTTTCAACCGGGAGCCGATCGTGACGGCTGGCAGGTTGCGTTTGAGGCCCTTCACAACGTTTCGGTTGAGCTCAAAATGCAGGGCGCGGTGACAGTCGTTATAGACGGGAAGCGGATATGTGATGCGGCTCCTTCGCCCTCAATGGGAAGCAAGCCACACGTTGAAATCAAAGGCGTAATTCGCGGTTAGGGCCGTAGGCTTCATTTCCGCGTCCCTTTCCGTCCCGGACATTCCTAATGAAAAAATCAAAAGTTCTGCATTCAAACAGCAATGGTAAGTGAGCGAGTGACACCCTCTAGCGCACGAGCCTACGCGTGTTAGGCTACTGCGATGCTTGTTCGCGCTATACTGATAATCGTTGCCGGGCTGATCGGGGCCTCTGCGACCGCACAAACCTCCGATTCCACCACCGCGATGATGCCAAAGCCGGTGTGCTCGGGTCACCTTGGGGAATCTGTTGCAATCAACGCCGCTCCCCTAACAGTCGAGATGCTGGGGGGCAGCTATCGGGCACATCCCGGCTGGCCACATCCCGGTGAGGCACGCGTGGATCAGCTTCGCTATAGCTCGGCGGTGATGCTGCGCTCGGATGACCCACGCTTCACCGACTTTGACCTCTCTCCTGGCCCAGTGCACTCGCGAACATCGGGATGCTGGTTTTCATGGACCAGCATCCAAGGGAAGAGCGGTATTGCAGGCATTTCCAACGCTGGCATCGGAAGGAGCGGTTATGTGGATGGTTTTGTCCCGGCGCGGCCTGCCGTGACCCCCGATATCGTTGGATACAGTTTCGTCGCAGCCGATGACAACGTACATAGGGACAGCTACACTTGGATTGGGGTATGGAACGCCAAAGGCTTGGCAGAGCGGTCGCGGGTCGTCGCCTTCGACGGCAAACGGTTCCTTATCCTTGCAACATTGCCCGTCCGGTTAGGAGCTATTTCAAAACTGCCCGACCTTCATTCTCAAGCCTATTTTCTAACGCTGATCGGTGAAGGCAAGCTTGGTCAAAACGTAGCTTGGATAAGACTAGTCTGGCCCTAACCCATCGATATACGGGTGCCGCTAATGATCCTAAGCCTACCCCCCCACGTAAACGATCAAAGATTTCGCATCAGCCAAGGAATGGCAGGAAACGTAGGCGCTCACCGATGCAAAAAGTTGATGCATTGGCGGGCTCGTTCGGCGGTGGGTCTCCCACAACGCAGCCGCGAAAGCCGTGAGTCCGCTTTCCTTCCCTTCAAATCCATCTGCCCCACCGTCCGCGTGCCTAGCTTGTAAGGCCCCGCCAACGCGCTAGGGACGGTTGCACATGCGTATGCTTACCCTCGCCATCGTCCCGCTGTTGGCGGCCCTTAGCATCGCGACGCGGCAGCCGGCATCGCAGGCCGTGGCCGCGCCCATCCAGGCGAGTTCTACCCCAAGCACCTCGCCCGCCGACCGTGACCAGGGCGTCGCCCGTCTTGCCGCCGATACCGAGACGCGCTGGGTGACGTTCGACCTGACGCCGGGCAACCAGATCCGGTTCGCGATGCAGATCGACGGGCGCAGCATCACCGCGATCCTCGATACGGGGGTCAGTTATACGTTGCTCGCCGACACCTCCCCCGCGGTCGTCCGCCGCGCGCTGAAGCCGGGCGGGCGGGCGAGCGCGATCGGCGGGTCGGTTGCGCTGCGCTGGATGCCGACGCGGTCGATCGTGCTCGGCGGGCTGACGCGCAGCGGCGGCGGCGTCAGTGTCGCCGCCCTCCCCGCGCTC
>NZ_JPJC01000123.1:0-2162 GCF_000733135.1 Sphingomonas sp. FUKUSWIS1 | reverse complement strand
TTGTAGAAGGCGATCGCGAAATCGGCCTCCGCCGCCAGCCGCACGCGCCGCTCGATCAGCGCCTGGGGCTTCAGATTGTCCGAAAGGTTGATCGCGCAGAAATCATGCCCCAGCGGCGCCCCCGCGCGCGCACTCGCCGCCAGCATCGCGGTGATCCCCGGCAGCACGCGGATGTCGATCTCTCCCCACGCCGCCGGCCCCGCCTCGAGCGCCTCGAACACCGCCGCCGCCATCGCGAACACGCCGGGATCCCCCGACGACACGACGACGACGCGCGCGCCTTCCGCTGCCAGTTCGAGCGCATGGCGCGCGCGGTCGATCTCGACCCGGTTGTCGCTCGCATGCAGTGTCAGACCGTCGCGCGCCGGAACCCTCGCGACATAGGGGATATAGCCGATCACGTCGGTTGCCTCGGTCAGCGCCGCGCTGACCTCGGGCGTCACCAGCGCGGTATCCCCCGGCCCCAGCCCCGCAATCGCCAGCCAGCCAGCCCCTGCGCTCTGGATCATGGCCGCCGCCCCTGCCCGTGGATCAGCAGTATCGCGAAATAGGGCGTGACCGCATCCGCCTCGCACAGCCGCGTGACGCGCTGCTCGGCCATCGCGGCATATTCGACCAGCCACGCCGCCTCCTCGCGCCCCGCCGCGGCGACCGCGCGGCGCAGCTTGGCGAGGTGGCGGCCGATCTTCATCACCACCAGCGCATCGGTGTCGCGGATGCGCCGCACCAGGTCCGCCTCGGGCAGCGTCCCCATTACCACCGTCAGCACGTCGTCGCCCCAGGTGATCGGCGCGCCGCTCGCGGTCCAGGCGCCCGACATGCCGGTGATGCCGGGGACGACCGCGACCGGCGCGACCCCCTGCAACCGCGTATAGAGATGCATGAACGATCCGTAGAAGAACGGGTCGCCCTCGCACAGCACGACCACGTCCTCGCCGCCCAGCGCCAGCGCCGCGAGGTGATCGATGCACCCCGCGTAAAAGCCCGACAGCCGGTCGTTGTAGCGCGGATCGGTCAATGCGATCTCGGTGGTGACGGGATATTCCATGGGATATTCGATCACGTCGTCGCGCAGCATCCCCTCGACGATCCGCCGCGCCTGTCCCGGCCGCCCCGCCTTGCGGAAATAGGCGACGTGGCGCGCGCCGCGTACCAGCCGATCCGCGCGCACGCTCATCAGGTCGCACGCCCCCGGCCCCAGCCCGACGCCGTGGATCGTGCCGGTTACGACCACCTGTCCCGGCGGCGGCACCAGGGTCGCGGATGGCTCCGCCACGCCGATCATTCCGCCGCGCTCGCGAGCGCGTTGATCGCCGCGACGGTGATCGCGCTGCCGCCCAGCCGCCCCTCGACGATCACGCACGGCACCGGCTGCGCCGCCCACAATGCGTCCTTCGATTCGACCGCACCGACGAAACCCACCGGACAGCCGATGATCGCCGCCGGCCGCGGACAGTCGGGATCCTCCAGCATCGTGAGCAGGTAGAACAGCGCGGTCGGCGCATTGCCGATCGCCACCACCGCGCCCGCCAGATACGGCCGCCAGAACTCCAGCGCCGCGGCCGAACGCGTCGTTGCCATTTCTTTCGCCAGCGCGACCGTCTCGGGCGTGTGCAGCGTACAGATCACCGCATTGTTCGCCGGCAGGCGCGCGCGCGTGATCCCCTCGGTCACCATCCGCGCATCGCACAGGATCGGCGCGCCCGCCCGCAACGCCGCACGCGCGGTCCGTGCGAAGCCGGGCGAAAAGCGGATATCCCCCGCCAGCGCGACCAGCCCCGCAGCGTGGATCATCCGCACCGCGACCGGCTCCTCCTCGGCATCGAAGCGCGCCAGATCCGCCTCGGCACGGATCATCGCGAACGACTGGCGATAGATCGCGGCCCCGTCGGTCTCATAGGCATAGGGCATCAGGCAGCTCCGGACGGCTGGGAGAAATGGGCGATAATCTGAGCGGGTTCGAGTGCGCCAAGCAGCGACGGCGCGCCCGCGCGCGCGTGCAGGGCAAGGTCGAACAGCCCGTCGCGCCCGGTCAGCACGACGTCCGCAGGCCGCGCCCGCGCGCAGCCCTTGGCGCATCCCGACACGTGCAGGCTGCCAGCGACCAGTGGTGCCAGCAGCCGCGCGAGGTCGCGCGTCGCGACGCTCGCCTGCGGACAGGC
>NZ_JPJC01000122.1:0-293 GCF_000733135.1 Sphingomonas sp. FUKUSWIS1 | reverse complement strand
AGCTCAGCTGGGAGAGCGGTTGCTTTGCAAGCATCAGGTCATCGGTTCGATCCCGATAGGCTCCACCATCGTTTGAGACGTCTGCGCGAACGCTATTTTGCATAACCTAGAGATGAAGAGAAACGGTTCGCCGTGCGAGAGCACGGTGATTGGGTCGAGACGACCCGTATTTGACATTGTGAATGGGTTTTTTAAAATCGATGCCGTGAGGTGCTCGATTTTGGGGACGAGGATTGCTTAGGCAGTTCGTGAAGCGCTTCGGCGTAACGCGATCTGGACGAGCGGTTCGAGGC
>NZ_JPJC01000121.1:6254-8733 GCF_000733135.1 Sphingomonas sp. FUKUSWIS1 | reverse complement strand
GACATTGCCCGCATCGGGGCCCGCCACGAATACCGGGCCGCTCGCCCCGCCCAGCCGCACCGTCGCACGGCCGAGATCGTCGAACTCCGTACTGATATCGGTGATCGTGCTCATCTGCTCGAGCAACTGGTCGCGCTGGTCGCCGAGCTGCGCGGCGTTGGTCGACCCCTTCTGGCTACGCGCGATGCCGTCATTGACCTTGGCGAGCGCGGTACCGAACGAATTGAGCGTCTGCGTCGCCTGGCGCGTCGCGGTGTCGAGGTCGGCCGCCGCGGTGTCGAGCGCCTTGCCCGTCGCGGTGAACGCCGCGGCCGCGCTGGTCGCGGATTCGAGCATCACCGACCGGGCCGGCACCGAGGTCGGGTCCGCCGACAAGGTCTGCGCGGCGGAAAAGAAGCTGGTGAGACGATCGCCGAGCTTGTTGTCGGTCAGCGACGTCTCGATCCGCCCGAGCCAGGCCGCCGCGGTCTCCGTCCTGGCAAGATCCGACCCGGCGTTGCGGACCGCGAGCGAACGGAACGTGTCGGCCGAGCGCGAGATGCCGGTGACGGTGACGCCGTTGCTGCCCGTCGCGACGCTCGCATTGATCCCGCTGCCGATCGAGGTCACCTGGCCGAGATTCGTCGTACGCCGGGTATAACCCGCGGTGCCGGTGTTCGCGATGTTCTCGGACACGGTGTTCAGCGCGGTCTGGTACGCCCGCACGCCCGACGCGCCGATCGACAGGAGGTCGCTCATGGCGACGGCT
Organism: Sphingomonas sp. FUKUSWIS1; assembly: GCF_000733135.1. Taxonomy (NCBI): domain Bacteria; kingdom Pseudomonadati; phylum Pseudomonadota; class Alphaproteobacteria; order Sphingomonadales; family Sphingomonadaceae; genus Sphingomonas; species Sphingomonas sp. FUKUSWIS1. Next base: position 7,985 of record NZ_JPJC01000121.1, on the reverse strand, counting down.
CTGCCGCGCCCGGGTTAAGATCGGATTGCGATTTGGCGAGGAAATCGGTCATCGCCTTGCCGATGCCGAGCGGCGTGTGCTCGGCCATGGTCTGCGCGACGCGGGCGTCCTGCATCTCGGTAAAGGTGTCGAGCGCCTTGGATTCGAACAGCGAATCGCTCAATTTCGCCTGGCGCATGCTCTTCAGCATCATGCCGGTGAAGACCGCCTCGAACTTCTTGCCCGCCTTGTCGAGATTGTCGTTCGACTTCAGCCGGCTCGTATCGGTCGAGATGCCGCCCGCATCGATCGGGCCGGGGGCTGCGATCGGGCTCACAGGACGATCAACTCGGCCTTGAGCGCGCCGGCTTCCTTCAGCGCCTCGAGGATTGCGACCAGATCGGCGGGCGACGCGCCGATCGCGTTCACCGCCTTGACGATGTCGGCGAGCCTGGGGCCGGGGTTCAGCAGGAACATCGGGCGACGTTCCTCCTCGACCGCGACCGCGCTGTTCGGCGTGACGACGGTCTGGCCCTGGCTGAACGGCGCGGGCTGGCTCACCTGTGGCTTCTCGTCGATCCGCACCGTCAGCTTCCCATGCGTCACTGCGGCAGGCCCCACGCGCACCGCGGAGTTTATAACGACCGTACCGGTGCGCGCATTTACGATTACTTTTGCCGAGGGCTCGGCGGAGACCACGTCGAGATTCTCGATCGTCGACATCAGGGTCGCACGAACGTCCGCACCGACCGGCGCGCGGACCGCGACCGAAACCGCGTCGATCGCCTGCGCGCTGCCGAAGCCGAGCTTCGAATTGATCGCGCCCGCGACGTTCTGCGCGGTCGTGAAATCGGCACGCGCAAGGTTGAAGGTCAGCATCGGCGCGCTGTCGAACCCGGTCGCAACCGCCCGTTCGACCGTTGCGCCCTCGGGGATGCGCCCGGTCGAGGGGATGTTGACGACGATCTTCGACCCATCCGCACCTTCCGCGCCGAGCCCGCCGACCGCGAGATTGCCCTGCGCCATCGCATAGATCTGGTTATCCGCGCCGAGCAGCGGCGTCATGATCAGGCTGCCGCCGCGCAAGCTCTTGGCCTTGCCCATCGACGCGACGGTGATGTCGAGCCGCTGGCCGGGCTTGGCGAAGGGCGGCAGTTCGGCGGTGATCATCACCACCGCGGCGTTCTTCATCCCCGGATTGGCGTTGGGCGGCAGCTGCAGCCCGAAGCGCGACGCGACGGCTTTCAGCGACTGGACGGTATATTCCAGATTGTCGTCGCCCGTGCCGGGCAGCCCGACGACGATGCCGTAGCCGGTCAGCTGGTTCGACCGAATCCCCTGGAACCCGCCCAGGTCCTTGATCCGGTCTGCAGACGCCGGTGCTGCGATCAGGAGCGAGGCGAGGAGGGTGAGCAGGAAGCGCATGGTCACGGCCTCAGAAAGGGCTGACGACGGAGAAGAAGCGGCTGAGCCACCCCTGGCGGCCGGCGCGGGCGACGTCGCCCTTGCCGGTGTAAGAGATCTGCGCATCGGCGACCCGCGTCGACAGCACGCGGTTGTCGCGGTCGACATCGGCGGTGCGCACCAGCCCCTTGATCTTGAGGAACTCGTCGCCGCGGTTGAGCGTCACGCGCTTCTGCCCCTGCACGAGCATCGTGCCGTTGGGATAGACTTCGGCGACCGTCACGCTGACCTCGCCCGACAGCGAGTTCGCCTGGTCGGCGGCGCCCGCGCCGTTGAAGTTGCGCCCGC
>NZ_JPJC01000121.1:0-6125 GCF_000733135.1 Sphingomonas sp. FUKUSWIS1 | reverse complement strand
CGGGGTGATGCTGGCCGAGCCGCTGCTGTCGAGCTTCGAGCCCGAGGATTTCGACGCGGCGGTGCGCTCGACCAGCACGATCGTCAGCGGATCGCCGACTTTCCGCGCACGCCAGCCCTCGTACAGCGCGGCATAGCCGTCCTGCGCCTGGAAGATCGATCCGGTCGCGGGCGACGCCAACGGCACGGGCAGCGGCCGTGCGACGGTGAAGTCCTCGGGCGGCGCCTTCTTGCCGAACAGCCTGGCCTGCGCCGACAGCGGCGCGAGCGTGCCGGCGGCAATCGCGAGGAGCGCGATCGGCGCGCGCGTAGGGATCGGAAATGCCATGATGCGCCCTGCGATCAGATGTTCTGGTTGACGTATTTCAGCATGTCGTCGGTCGCCGAGATCATCTTTGAATTGACCTCATACGCACGCTGCGTCTCGATCATGTCGACCAGCTCCTCGACGACGTTGACGTTCGACGCTTCGAGCATCCCCTGCCGCACGCGACCGCGGCCATCCTGCCCGGCAACGCCCAGATTGGCGGCGCCCGACGCGGCGGTCTCGACCAGGTAATTGTCGCCCGTCGCCTGGAGCCCGGCACCATTGGCGAAGCTCGCGACCTGGATCTGGCCGATCTGCTGCGCTTCCGACTGGCCGGGGATCGTCGCCGAGACGGTACCGTCCTGGCCGATCGTGATGTTGGTCGTCCCCTCGGGCACGGTGATGCCGGGCATCACCTGATAACCCTCGCTGGTCACCATCAGCCCCTCGGGGCTGCGCGAGAAATTGCCCGCGCGCGTATAGCCGAGCGTGCCGCCGGGCATCTGCACCTGGAAATAGCCGTCGCCGTCGAGCGCGAGGTCGAGGCTGTTGCCCGTCGTCTGCATCGACCCCTGCGTATCGATCCGCGCGGTGCCCTGGATCCGGACGCCGGTGCCGAGGTTGAGCCCGGTCGCGTATTTGGTCTCCGCCGTCGACTGCGCGCCCGGCGCGGTCACGACCTGGTACGCCAGCGTCTCGAACGCGGCGCGATCCTTCTTGAACCCCGTCGTGTTGACGTTGGCGAGGTTGTTCGAAATGACCCGCATGCGCGTATCCTGGGCGTCGAGCCCGGTACGCGCGATATGCATGGCGGAACTGCTCATGGCCTAATCCTTCCTTAGCTCGGCAGGCGCATCAGTGATGCACCGCTTTCATCCATGTCCTTGGCGGACTTCAGCATGTTGGCCTGGACCTCGTAGCTGCGCTGATTCTCGATCATGTCGACCAGCGCCTGCGTCATGTTGACGTTCGATCCCTCGATCGCCCCGCCCTGCACCTTCGCATCGAGATCCTCGGGCAGCACGCCGCCACCGCGCACGCGCAGCAGATTGTCGAGCCCCTTGACCGTGTCCGACCCCTTGGTGTCGGCCAGCTTCAGCTTGTCGATCACCTGCGGCGCATTCGCATCGCCACCCTGCGGCACGATCGAAATCGTCCCGTCGCCCGCGATCGAGAGCGTGTCATAGGGCGGGATCGTGATCGGACCGCCCGATCCCATCACCGGAAAACCGTCGCCGGTCTGGAGCACGCCCGACGGAGCGATCTCCAGGTCGCCGCGCCGCGTATAGGCTTCGGAGCCGTCCGACGCCTGCACCGCGAGCCATGCGGTCGCGCCGGTGACCGCGACGTCGAGCGGCCGCCCCGTGGTCTGGATCGCCCCCGGCGCGCGGTCGGCGTCGGTCACTTCCTCCGACGTCGGCGCGCGCGCCTCGAACTGCTGGCCGCCACCCTTCAGGTCGATCCGGTCGAACACCACGCGGTCGGCACGGAATCCGGTGGTCGACGCGTTCGCCATGTTGTTGGCGATCGCCGACTGCGCCGCCATGTGCGCGCGCAGTCCCGTCGCCGCGGTGTAGACCAGCTTGTCCATTCAGGGTTCTCCGTCCGCGCCCTGGATCAGCTGCGGATGTTGAAGATGGTCTGCGAGATCTGGCTCGCGGTATCCAAGGCCTTCGAGTTCGCCTGGAAGTTGCGCTGTGCCGCGATCAGCGAGACGAGCTCTTCGGTGATGTCGACGTTCGAGCGCTCGATCGTTCCCGACATCAGCTTGCCGAAGCCGTTGACGTCGGCGATGCCGAGCTTGGCCTCGCCCGAAATGCCGGTCGCCGACCAGTAGCTGCTGCCGAGCTGGCGCAGACCCTCGGGGTTCGAGAAGTTGGCGAGCATCACCTGACCGAGCGCCTGGGTGTCGCCGTTCGAGAAGCTCGCCTTGACGATGCCGGACTCGTCGATCGTCACGCCCTGGATCTGGCCGACCGCCTTGCCGTCCTGCGCGCGCGCGGCGACGTTGAACGCCGATGCCAATTGCGTGGTGTCGAGCCCGAAGGTGAAGCCGAACTGCTGCGTCGTGCTGCTGCCTGCAGTGGTGAACGGGTCGAACGCGACCGCAGTCGTCGGCGCGGTCAGCTTGCCGGTGGTGTCGAAGTCCAGCTCGACGCTTGCCGCACCGTTGGTGGTCATCGGCTTGTCACCGACATAGCTGAACACTTCCCAGCTGCTCGTATTGCCGTTGGCGGCATCGGGCGTCGTCGTGCGCTTGAAATAATTGGTCAGCGTCTGCGCATTGCCGCTCGCATCATAGATCGTCGTCTGCGCCGACTGGTTGTAGCTGGTCGGGTCGAACCGGTCGAACGTCGTCGTCGATGGGATCGCGGCATTGGCGCTGAGGTTCAGCGACATCGACACGTTCGCGGTCGGGACGGCCTTGCCGCTGGTCGCGGGAAGCTGAAGACTGACCGCGGAATCGAGCCCCGATGCGACGACCTTGCCCGAGCCGTCGACCGGATAGACCTGCAAATGGCTGCCGTTCGAATCGACCACATAGCGATCGGCATCGACCAGAAAGCCGCCATTGCGCGTATAGTTGACGTTGAGCGACGTCGTGCTCGGCTTCACCACGAAGAAGCCGTCGCCCGACACGGCGAGATCGAGCGCGTTGGCCGACTGGATGAGGTTGCCCTGGCTGAACTGCTGCCGATTGCCCTGCACCACGGTGCCCGAGCCGATCTGCTGCGCGGGGTTCAGCGACACGCTAGACGCGATCACGTCGGCGAATTCGGTGCGGCTCTTCTTGAACCCGTTGGTCGAGACGTTCGCGAGGTTGTGCGAGATCGTCGACATTTCGGTCTGCGAGGCCTGGAGGCCGGAAAGCGAGGTATAGAAGGACATCGGGTTACTCCTGGAATTCTGGCAATCAGCGGGCGATCAGCCGATCTGGCGAACCGCGGTGACGGGGACCTCACCAAGGCCCGGTAGCGTGAGGATGGCGGCACCGGTCGTCGTCGAAACCGACTGGACCGGCGCCCAGACAAGGTTCTGTGATGCAACGGTCGTGCCATTATTCTGGGCGTTGACGATGACCTTGAACGGTCCCGTCCCGGCATCCTCGCCGGTCGCGGTCTTGCCGTCCCAGTCGTAGTTCACGGTGCCCTTGTCGGCGCTGCCGAGCGACATGGTCTTCAGCACGCCGCCATTGGCATCGGTGATCGTGACGTTGACGTTGCTCGCCGCGGCGCCAAGCTCGATCCCGCCGGCCAGCCCGCCGCTGGTCCGCCCATAGGCCGTGTCACCCGCGGTCAGCACGGTCTTGCCGACATAGGCCATCGCATCGCTGGCGCTGGTCACGTTCAGCTTGTCGGCGATCGACTTCATCGTCGTGCTCATCTCGGAAATACCGGCGAGGCTCGAGAACTGCGCCATCTGTGCGACCATCTGGGTGTTGTCGACCGGGTTGAACGGGTCCTGGTTCTGCATCTGCGCGGTCATCAGCTTCAGGAAATCCGACTGGTTGAGCGTCGTCGAATTGGATGCCGTGGTCGTCGTCGCGGCGGTCGTCGCGCGCGTGATGCCGAGGTTCGAAAGCGTCGAGTCGAAGGAACTTGCCATGATCAGCGGCCTAGCTTGAGGGTATCGATGATCAGCGACTTCGCAGTCTGCATCACCTCGACATTGTTCTGGTAGCTGCGCGCGGTCTCCATCATGTCGACCAGCTCGCGGGTTTCATCGACCGCCGCCTCGAAGATGTTGCCATCCTTGTCGGCCATCGGATTGTTCGGATCGTAGCGCTTGGCGGGTGCCTCGCCGGCGGTGACGACCTTCTCGACATCGACCGTCGACATCCCGCTGGCGGCGTCGAAGCTGGTGCGGAACACCGGCTTCATCGTCTTGTACGCAGCCTCCGCGGAGCCGGCGACGCCGCCCGCATTGGCGAGGTTCGACGCGGTGGTGTTCATCCGCAACAGCTGCGCGGACATCGCGCGGCCAGCGACCTGGAAAATCGTCATCGGCGCATTGGCCATCGCTTAGTCCCCCTTCAGCGCGCGGGTGACCTGGCTGATCCGCCCGTTCAGGAAGGACAGCGTGGTCTGGTACTGCACCGCATTCTCGGCGAACGCGGTCTGCTCCTGGTTCAGCTCGACGGTGTTGCCGTCCATCGAGGTCTGCGTCGGCACGCGATACTTGGTCGCCGCGTCGATCCCGCCCGCGCCATCCGTCTCGAGCGACGCGAGCGCCGACTTGAAGTCGATGTCGCGCGCCTTGAAGCCGGGGGTCGAGGCATTGGCGATGTTCGACGCGAGCACCCCCATGCGCTGCGATCGCACCTCGAGGGCCGCACCATGAACGCCAAACAGCGAGTCACCTGACACTGGACCGAACTCCCGCGCTGGATTGCGCAAGCCTTCCAAAGCAATGCCCGTGCCAGTTGACGCTCACTGACCGGATGACGCCGCTTTGCCGCCCGTCGGCAAGCGCGCGGCAACCCGGCCGGCAACGCCTTGCCGCCCCGGCAGACGTGGCGGCAATCGCACCGGCAGGCGTGGTGCCGACCCGTCGCGCAGCGTGCAAACCGCCGGCCCGCGCGAGTCCCGCTCACCGGGGGATCGCGAACTGGCCCGGCCCTTGCAAAGACTTACGGGACATGATTACGCTCGCCCATCTGCTCGACCCCGCCGCGCTCGCCATCGTCGGCGGCGGCACGGTCCTCGGCGTCGCCTTGCGGACACCGCTGCGCGATCTGGTCCGCGCGATCGCGGCGCTGAAGACGCTCGGCCGCGCCCGGCTCGACGGCGATGCACTGCTCCAGCAGATCGTCGCGCTCGGCCGTATCGCCCAGCGCCACGGTGCGATGGCGCTCGACCGTACGGTCATCGCCGATCCCGACATCGCCGCCGGTATCGCGGCGATCGTCGACGGCGCGACCGCCAGCGACGTGGCACTGCTGATCCGGCATCGCCGCCATGCGCGGATCGAACGCCACGTCGCCGCCGCCGAGGTCTGGGCAGGCGCCGCCGAACTCGCGCCCGCGATGGGCATGGTCGGCACGCTGATCGGGCTCGCCCAAATGTTCGCGACGATGAGCGATCCGACCGCGATCGGCGGCGCGATGGCTATCGCGCTGCTCGCGACGCTCTATGGCGCGCTGCTCGCCAACCTCGTCTTCATGCCGGTCGCCAACCGCCTGCGCGCACAGGGCCGCAACGAGGCGTTCGAACGTGCCCGGATCGAGGCGCCACTCGTCGCGCTCGCCGCGCGCGAGGCCCCGCGCGCACCGTTGATGAGCGTCGCATGACGGTCGGTGATTATCCCGAGCCGCAGCCCGGGCGTCCGCTCTGGCTGATTACGCTCGCCGATCTCGCCTTGCTGCTCGTCGGCTTCTTCGTACTCCTGCAGGCTACGCAGACCGCCAGCGACCGTCCCCTCGCGCCCCGGGCGCTGGCAGCCGGATTGCGCGAGGGCTTCGGTTCACCCGCGACGGCACCGGCCGACACCGCACGGTCGAGATCGCTCGCCGCTTCCGCGCCACGTGCAGTGGCCAAGCCCACGGCCTTGCCCGTTGCCGCTGCCGGGATGCTCGACTTCGCGGTCGGTTCGGCTGTGCTGCCTACGTCACCCGATACGCTGGCGGCCTGGGCGCGTGACGCGGTGCAGGACCCGCGCGTCCAGATCACCGTCACCGGATCGGTCGACGGCTCGCGCGGCGATGTCGACCCTGTCACGCGCAGCGCGGCGATCCTCGCCTCGGACCGTGCGCGCGCGGTCGCGGCCGCGATCGCCCATGTCGCCCGCGGCCGCGTGACGCTCGCGACGTCGCCGACCAC
>NZ_JPJC01000120.1:63829-76418 GCF_000733135.1 Sphingomonas sp. FUKUSWIS1 | reverse complement strand
TCCTCCGGTGCCCGGCGTCACCTGTCATCCACCACGCTGATCCCACGCGATCCTTTTTCAACAGTCTCACCCCTTTGTTGCCGGTGAATGCACCGTGCATTTTCTCCGGTTTTTCCGGTTCTGGTCACGATCTATCCAGCCACGCCATTGCGCTGCAACAATTATCGTCGATTCGGACCTTTTCTCATTTCGTTTGCGACATCACCGTGACATAACCGCAACATAGTGTCGTATGGCGAAACCCGAGGCCGGGTTCTGCCAAGCCAAAGCTCATAAGGCGATCATATGCGAATGTTATCGGCCATCTCTGTTGCCCTGTCAGCGCTGCTCGGCGGCGCGCTGCCGATCGCCCCGGCTGTTGCCGCGCAGGCCAGAGAAGACTCGTCGAAGACATTGGATGCGCTGGCCGCGTGCCGAGACATACCGGGCGATGCAGCCCGGCTTGCCTGCTTCGACACGACCGCCGGGCAGATCGCGCGCGCGCGCCAGGCAGGCGACCTGCTTGCGCTCGATCGTGGCAAGGTTATCGAGCGCAAACGCCAGCAATTCGGTCTTGCCGATGCCGGTCAGAGCCCGCTCGGCGGCGGTGAGGCGGATCGCGTCACACGCGTTACGGAGGTGCAGACCACGATCACCACGGCAAAGCCGGCGAGCTATGCGCGGTTCGCGCTGCAACTGGCGAACGGCATGGTCTGGGAAACGATCGAACCGCTCTCGCTGCAACCCCGGCCCGGTACCGCGATCACCATCCGGCAGGCCGGGTTTGGCGGGTTCAAGGCGTCGATCACCGGAGAGCGCGCGATCCTCGTCAAACGCCGCCGCTGAGGCCGGTCGCTATCTTCGGCACCTCTTAAAAAGGTGGCGTCCTGCGGTCGTGGACGGGCTTCAGATCAAGGCCGACATGCTCGGCGCGTCCGCGGGATATCGATCAGCGTCACCGCCGGGGCGGTGTCACGGGTGAGCGGTCGGGCGGTCACCGCCGGATCGTCAAGTATCGGCGGATGAAAGGGTCCCCATTCGACCACCGCGCCGCAACCCCGGTCGCGAATCACCGCAAGCGCGGCGGCGGGCGACAAATGCGGGCCCGAATACAGCCCGTCGGCCCAGCGTTCACGATAGGCCGACTGAACGACGATCGGTCTCGGGCCCTTGAGCTCCGCGTTTGAGCGATAGCGATCAAGCGCCAGCGCGACCGCATCGTCGCCGACGATGACGAGCGCGGGTTGATGGCTTCCAATCAAGGCCACGGCCTGGTGCCAGTGCTCGCGCTCACGGCTGGGCAGCCAGCTCGCCAGGCCGATGGCGCTCAGACCGAGCAGGATGGCGCCGCTTGCACGGGCGACGGGGGTCGATCTTATCCGCGTCACACCGAGCGCCACGAGCACCAGCTCTGGTCCGCTCGCCCAGCTCAGCGTGCGCGGCAGGAATATCGGCACCCGCTGGCTGATCGCGAACAGCAGTAGCGGCGCGCCGATCGTCAGGACGGCGAGCAGCCGCACTTCCGGTCGCGCCGCGCGCACCGCACACGCTGCGAGCCCGGCGAACAGGCCCGCCAGCAGCAGCATACCCGCAATCCCCGTCTCATGGGGAAAGAGCGGCAGATAGACCTGTGCGGTCATCGCCGCCGCGTCGCGCCAGGACGGTGTGGCGATCCACGCGATATTGGTCACGGGCATCGTCATCTGGCGGACGCTGATCATCGCCCACCACCCCCAACCGGCCAGCACCGCGACGTTCGTCGCCAGCCACCGCGCCTGTGCCCGTCGGTCACTCCGCAGCAACCAGAGCATTGCCACCCCCGCCAACCCGGCAAACAGCGCGACCGTCGTATGCGTATACAGGCCGATGAGCGTCGCAATGCCGTAGAGGACCAGCCCACCCGGTGTCCGGCGACGCAGATAGAGGACCATGCCAGTGCAGGCGAGCAGCACCGCCAGCTGCGCGAGCGCATAGCCGCGCAGCTGTTGGCTCAGATCCGTGCCCAGCGCGGACAGAGACAGCAGCGCGGCGGCGAGGAGCCCGACCTTCGCATCCCCGACCGCTCGCCCTAGCCCATAGGCGGCGCCGATCCCCGCCGTCCCGATCCCGATCGGCAGGAGCCGCACCGCGACATCATCCTGGCGGACCAGCGCGATCCAGCCCGACAGCATCGTGTAGAACAGTGGCGGGTTGGTCTCGCGCAGCATCCAGCTGCTCCACAGCCGCGACACGGGCTGGCGGGCGAATTCGAGCGACGCCAGCTCGTCATACCAGAGCGAATACTGCGCCGTGTAGATGCGAAATGCCGCAACGGCGACGAGCATCAGCGCCAGCATCAGCGGCGCGCGCAGGCGGCCCGCCGCCGCCGGGGAACCACCATGCTGATCGACCCGCTTCACCCGCATCGCCTTTCCCGATCACGCGCGCCCGCACAAGGGGCGGCCTCACCGCATCGACGATCGTCAGACGAGCTGAAACTCCCCGGATACACCCTCAGCCTGTGCGGACGGCGCGATCCACAGGCGGAAGCGGCCCGGCTCGACCGTCGGTACGAGATCCCGGCCGATGAAGAGTAGGTCGTCGCGACGCAGCGTGAACGACACGACCTGCCGCTCGCCCGGCTTCAGCGCGACACGGCGAAACGCTTTCAGTTCGCGCACCGGACGCGTCACGCTGGCCGCGAGATCGCGGATATAGAGCTGCACGACCTCTTCGGCGGCGCGCGTGCCGCCATTGGCGATCGTCGCGCGCACCGTCAGCGCGCCATCGGTCGACAGACGCGCAGCGCCGAGATCGAGCGCTTCGTATTCGATCGCACCATAGGTCAGGCCATGACCGAACGGGAACAGCGCGGCATTGGCGAATTCGCGGTAGCGCGCCTTGTATTCGAGCAGCGGCCCTGGCGGGTTGGGGCGTCCGGTGTTCTTGTGGTCGTAATGATAGGGCTCCTGGCCCGTGGCATGCGGAAAGGAAACGGGCAGCCGCGCCGACGGCCCGGTCTTGCCGAACACGATGTCGGCGATCGCCGGCCCGTCCTGCGACCCCAGAAACCAGGTGACGAGGATCGCCGGCGCCTTGAGCACCGCTTCGCTGAGCACCAGTGCACGGCCGGTACGCAGCAGCACGACGATCGGCGTGCCGGTCGCGGCCACCGCCTCGGCCAGCGCCATCTGCGCGGCGGGGATCACGATCGACGCCCGCGACTGCGCCTCGCCCGACATGCGCTGGCTCTCGCCGACCGCCAGCAGGACGACATCGGCCGCGCGTGCGGCGGCCACGGCTGCGGCAATCCCGCCGGGGAGCGGATCGTCGATCCCCGACCCTGGCGTCACGCTGACCTGCGCCGGATCGGCCACTGCGGCCCGGATACCGGTCACCAGATCGACCGCTTCGGCGTCGGTGCCGTACACGTTCCACGGACCGATCAGGTCGTGCTGCCCGGCCGCGAACGGGCCGATCAGCGCGATCCGCCGTCCCTGTCGCGGCAGCGGCAGCAATGCGCCCTCATTCTTCAGCAGGACGATCGACCGCGCCCCCGCATCGCGGGCCAGCGCCAGCGTCTCGCGCGTCCGGATCCGCGTCTTCTCGCGACGCGGGTCGATCCGCCGGAACGGATCGTCGAACAGTCCGAGCGCGACCTTGAGCGCGAGGACGCGGCGGACCGCCTGGTCGAGCCGCGCCATCGGCACCTCGCCCGCCGCGACGAGCGCCGGCAGATGCGCCAAGTAGAACCCGCTTTGCATGCTCATGTCGACGCCGGCCATGAAGGCGAGCTTGGTCGCTTCGCGCGCATCCGTCGCAAAACCGTGCGCGATCAGCTCCTCGTCACCGGTATAGTCGGACACGACCAGCCCGCCAAAGCCCCATTCACGGCGCAGGATCTGCGTCAGCAGCCACGCATTCGCGGTCGCCGGAACGCCCGAAATCTCGTTGAACGCCGCCATCGTCGTCGCAGCCCCGGCGGCGAAGGCCGACTGGAACGGCGGGAAATACACCTCGCGCAGCGTACGCTCGGACACGTCCACCGTGTTGTAGTCGAGCCCGGCTTCGCCCGCGCCATAGGCGGCGAAATGCTTGGCGCACGCCGCGACCGCGTCCGACGCCGCCAGTCCCCGCTCGCCCTGGAACCCGCGGACCCGCGCGGCCGCCATCATCCGGCCGAGCAGGACATCCTCGCCCGCCCCCTCAACACCACGGCCCCAGCGCGCGTCGCGCGCGACATCGACCATCGGCGCGAACGTCCAGTCGATCCCCGATGCCGCCGCCTCGGCCCCCGCGGCCCGGGCGGTACGCCGTGCAAGTTCGGGATCGAAGCTTGCCGCCTCTGCCAGCGGGACCGGAAACACGGTCCGCAGCCCGTGGATCACGTCGGCGGCGAACAGCAGCGGGATCTTCAATCGCGACTGGCGCATCGCAGCGGTCTGCATCCGCTGTGCCATCACCGCGCCATTGCCGTTGAACACCCCGCCCAGACGCCCGGCGCGGACCTGCGCGAGCTGTTCGTCGAAACTCGACGACCCGCCCGCGGGGTTGAGCGCGGTCGCCGCCCCCCCCGCCCAGGCCGCCGCCATCAGCGTCAACTGCCCGGCCTTCTCGACGACGGTCATGCGCGCAAGCACGGCTTCGACCGATGCGGGCAGGGCACGCGGCTGTGCCGTCTGCTGCAGCAGCGCGCGCGCGGGGTTCGCCGCCCAGGCGGTCACCGCCCCGGCCCCCATGATCATCGCCCGTCGTGAAATCATCCGTTGTACCATCGTCGCCGCCGTCATCCGCTAACCCTTTGTCCGTGCCTGTTTCGACCGCCCGGCTCCACCGGGCTGATGATCGTTGCAAGGTTCTTGATCCCCGTTTGTGGATCATGTAACCGGTTACATCAAGAACAACATTTCCAGCCGCGAACGACGGCCGACGCCAGAGGGGATCCTGACCAGCCATGTCGCACGCCACGATCCGTGATATTGCCCGCGAGGCGGCGGTGTCGGTGGCGACCGTGTCGCGCGCGATGAACGGGCTCGCCAGCGTCCGCCCCGAATTGCGCAAGCATATCGAGGAGGTCGCGACGCGGCTCGGCTATGTCCCGCATGCCGCGGCGCGACACCTGAGCTCGGCCCGCTCTGGCATGATCGGCGTGGTGATCCCCGATCTCCACGGCGAATTCTTCTCCGAACTGCTCCGCGGTATGGACCGCGAGGCGTCGGAGCGCGGGCTGTACCTGATGCTGATGAGGATGCACGGCGACGCGGCGCGCGGTGTGGCGGCGCTGAACGCGATGCGCGGTCGGGTCGACGGGCTGCTGGTGATGGCCCCTCAGGTCGCGGCGGACGAGCTGCTCGCGCACCTGCCGCGCGACATGCCCGCGGTGCTGCTGAACTGTGCGCCGGGGCAACCCGGTCGCGCCGAACTGCGCATCGACAACGCCGCCGGCGCCGCCGCGATCGTCGAGCATCTGATCGCGACCGGCCGCCGCCGGCTGGTCCATATCACCGGCCCAGAGGGGAATATCGATGCGGAGGAACGGTGTCGCGGCGCGCGCGACGCCTGCGCGCGTGCGGGCGTCGCGCTGCGCATCCTGCAGGGGGACTTCAACGAACCCTCGGGCATCGCCGCCGCCGCGACCCTTCTCGACGAGGGGTGCGACGCGGATGCGATCTTCGCCGCGAACGACATGATGGCGATCGGCGCGATGATGACGCTGAAACGGGCCGGGATTGCCGTTCCGGAGCAGATTGCGATCGCCGGTTTCGACGACATCCCGCTCGCCCGGCTCATCACGCCGTCGCTGACCACCGCAAGCATCGACATCGCGGCCTTCGGTGCGCGCGGCGTCGCACGGCTGGCAGGCGCGATTGCCGGGCAGGACGATGGCCTACCCGAGCAGCGCGTCCCGGTCGTCGTCATACGGGAATCGACCGGCCAGCCCGACCCGGCACGACCCAACGCATTTCTATCCACAATCCACAACGAGACACCCGATCAATCGGGAACAGGGGAACGACCATGACCAAGATGATGTTGCGTGCGGCAGCGCTTTCGCTGACGGCGCTGTCCGGCGGGGTGCTGTTCGCCCCAGCGCCGGCAGCCGCCCAGGTCGGCCAGGCGTCGTTACGCGGCACGATCACCGCGCCGGCGGACAATCCGGTCGTCGAGGTCACCGCGGTCGAGGTCGCGACCGGCCTGCGTCGCACGGTGCCCGCTGACGCCGCTGGCGGCTACAACTTCGCGTCGCTGCGCGCAGGCACCTATCGCCTCGAGATCAAGCAGCGCACCGGTATGCGCAATTCCGACAGCTTCACGCTGCGCGTCGGGCAGAGCGCCGGGCTCGACCTCGACCTGTCGAGCGCCGCGACGCCCCCCGCCACGCAGCCGGCCACGCCCGGTGCCGAACCCGATCCGACGGCGGACACCGGGGCGACCCCGGCGGCCGGCGGCACGGGCGACGAGATCGTCGTCACCGGCAACCGGATCCGCTCGCTGTCTGGCGGCCAGGTCGGCAGCAACATCACACAGCGGCTGATCGAGCAACTGCCGCAGAACAACCGCAACTTCCTTGCCTTCGCCGATCTCGCACCGGGCGTCCGCTTCATTGAGGACGCCAGCGGCGCGTCGCGCATCCAGGGCGGCGGCCAGGACAGCCGCACCGTGAACGTCTTCGTCGATGGCGTCAGCCAGAAGGATTACGTCCTCAAGAACGGCATCACCGGCCAGGATTCGTCGCCCGGCAACCCCTTCCCGCAGCTCGGCATCGGCGAGTATCAGGTGCTGTCGTCCAACTACAAGGCGGAGTTCGACCAGGTCAGCTCGGTCGCGATCACCGCGGTGACCAAGTCGGGCACGAACGAATTCCACGGCGAGGGCTTCTTCGATTACACCAACCAGAAGCTGCGCGACCGTCGCCCGAGCGAGATTTTCCCGACCACGATCCCGAAGGTGGACACGAGCAACAAGCAGTTCGGCGCGGCCCTGGGCGGCCCGATCATCAAGGACAAGGCGCACTTCTTCTTCACCTATGAAGGCAAGCGCATCACCAGCCCGTACGACGTGCGACCCGAGAACGGCTATCCGGTCGCGTCGATCCCCGAACAATATCGGGACGATTTCGGTACCTTCGCGCAGCGGTTCAAGGAAGACCTGTACTTCGGCAAGATCGATATCGTGCCGACCGACAATGATCTGATCGAGCTGTCGGGCAAATATCGCAACGAATCCGGGCTGCAGAACGCGACGGGCATCAACGCCGCGAGCACGTCGACGCTGAACAAGGTCGTCGACAAGCGCGGCCTGCTGCGCTGGCAGCATACGGGAAATACTTGGATCAACGACGCGCGCGTCTCGTATGAGGATGTGGTCTTCTCGCCGACGCCCGCGACCGACGGCATCACGCAGTTCTTCCAGGCGACGCAGCGGATCGGCAGCGGCACGCAGCGCACCGATCTGCTTCGCGCCGGCGCCGGTGGCAATTTCCAGACCAAGGGTCAGAAGGGCTGGACCGTCCAGGACGATTTCACCTTCACCGGCCTTCAGGGGCACACGATCAAGGTCGGCGCCAAGGCGAAATGGGTGAAGCTCAACACGCGCGAGCAGAACCTGACCAACCCGCAATATACCTATGACGTCAACGCAATCCCCGGCGTCGCCTTCAACGACACGCTGCCCTACCAGCTCCAGTTCGGCGCCGCCGTCGCGGCGGGCAATCCCAACGTCCGGTCGAACAATTTCCAGATCGGTTTCTATGCGCAAGATGATTGGGACGTCACCGATCACCTAACGCTCAATCTTGGCCTGCGCTGGGATTATGAGCGGACGCCGGCCTATCTCGATTATGCCACCTCGGCAGAGAATGTCGCAGCAGTGTCACCCGCCAATTACGGCAACCTCACTGGCGCCGACTACGACATCAACGACTATATCTCGACCGGCAACAACCGGAAGGCGTTCAAGGGTGCGTGGCAGCCGCGGCTGGGCTTCACCTATCGCTTCGACGAAGCCGGACGCTTCTCGATGTTCGGGGGCTATGGCCGCTCCTATGATCGCAACCAGTTCGACTTCCTGCAGCAGGAGGTCAGCCAGGGCGCGTATCAGGTCCGCACGTTCAACTTCATCGGCAATGATTCACTCAACCCCTGCGTGCCGAGCCAGACCTGTATCGCATGGGATCCGGTCTACCTGACCGAGGCCGGACGTCAGCAGCTGGCAACCTCTGCGAGCGGCGGCGGCCGCGCGATCGTCATGATGAACAACGACCTGAAGCTGCCCTATTCGGACCAGTTCAGCCTCGGTCTGCGCGGCCGTTTCTCGCCGGTCGAACTCGAACTGGGCTTCACGCATATCGAGAGCAATGACGGGTTCGCATTCCTGCTCGGCAACCGCCGCCCCGATGGAAGCTTCTTCTTCAACGATCCGGCCAACCCGACCGACGTACCGCAGTCGCCGTTCTCCTTCTCGCCGAACGGCTTCGGGTCGATCATTCTCGGCACCAATGGCCTGAAGACCAATTCCGATGCCGTCTATTTCAAGCTGACCAAGACCTATTCGGCGGCCTCGCCGTGGAGCATCGACGCGACCTACACCTACACGCAGGCCGACGAGAACCGCCAGTTCGGCGAAACATATTCGCTCGATTTCGCCCAGCTCTCCGATTATCCGACCTTGCGCTCGTCGGGCGTGCCGCGTCACCGGTTCGTCATCGCGGGCAGCGTCGATACGCCGATCGGGGTGACGATCTCGACCAAGTTCCAGATCGAATCGCCGATCTATCTCAAGGCGTTCATCGACAATTCGGATCCGTTCTCGCGAACGCTGGTCGGGCGCGAGGCCGATGGCCTTGGCGATCTCTGGGGTCGCCGACAGCTCGATTTCGCGTTCACGAAATATGTCCCGCTCGGCTTCATCTCCGATCAGACCAGGATCCGCATGCGGCTCGATATCCTGAACGTGATGAACGACCGCAATTACGTCGATTTCAACAACAGCCCGCTTGATCCGAATTACGGTCGGCGGTCGACCTACAGCACGGGCGGCAACGCTCCGCGCACGGTCAAATTGTCGGCGGGTTTCTCCTTCTGACCTGCCCCCGGGGGACGTGGCCCAGCCACGCCCCCGCTTTTTTTTGAAGACCAGACCCGAAGGATATCATGATCGATCGCAGGCAGATGCTGGGCCACAGCACGCTCGGCCTGGCGGGACTCATGGCCGGCTGCGCCGCGCCGTTCCGCCCCAGTGCTCCCCTCCCCAGCGCGCCCCTACCCCGCCCCGGGACCATCGCCACGCCGATGCCGAGCGCCTTGCTCGCGGACCTCCATCACCGCAGCTTCCGCTATTTCTGGGACACGACCGATCCCGTCACGGGTCTTGCACCCGATCGTTGGCCGACCCCGTCCTTCGCGTCGATCGCCGCGGTCGGCTTCGCGCTCACCGCCTATCCGATCGGGGTCGAGAATGGCTGGATCACGCGCGACCAGGCGCGCGCGCGGACCCTGGCCACGCTCGAATTCTTCGCGGCCGCCCCGCAGGGCGACAGCCGCAGCGACGACAGCGGCTTCAAGGGCCTGTTCTACCATTTCCTCGGCAGGACCAAGGGTCACCGCTTCGCGCGGGCCGAACTGTCGACAATCGACACTGCGCTGCTGATCGGCGGGGTGCTGTTCGCACAGAGCTGGTTCGATACCGAACATCCGGGCGACGTCCGGATCCGTGCGCTGGCGGACCAGCTCTATGCCGCGATCGACTGGACCTGGATCACCCCGCGTGCACCGTTCATGGCGATGGGCTGGCATCCCGAAAGCGGCTTCATCCCGCATGACTGGAACATCTACAACGAAGGCCTGCTGCTCTATATCCTCGCGCTCGGCTCGCCGACGCACGCGCTGCCGGCAGAGAGCTGGGATGCGTGGACGAGCCGGTTCGACGCGCAGTGGGGCGACCGCTGGGGCGGCGAGCCGCACGTCCAGTTTCCCGCGCTGTTCATCCATCAGTACAGCCATTGCTGGATCGACTTCCGCGGTATTCGCGACCGCTACATGACGGCGAAGGGCATCGATTATTTCGAGAACAGCCGCCGCGCCGTCCGCGCGCAGCGCGCCTATGCGATCACCAACCCCGAAGGCTGGGTAGGCTATGGCCCCGACGTCTGGGGGCTCACCGCGTGTGACGGCCCCGGCGATTTCGCCATCGACATCGGTGGCCGCCGCCGAGAATTCTTCAGCTATGCAGCCCGCGGCGTCGGCGACCGGGACGACGGGACGCTGGCCCCGACCGCGGCGGCGGCATCGATCGCGTTCGAACCCGAATTGTCGAGCCGTGCGATCGAGACGATGCACGCCCGCTACGGCGCCCGCATCTACGGCAAATACGGCTTTCTCGATTCGTTCAACCCGACGCTGACGGCCACGTCGGTGCCGCTCAAGCATGGCAGCGTCAATCCCGCTGCGGGGTGGGTGGACGACGATTATCTTGGCATCGACCAGGGCGCGATCGTGGTCATGATGGAGAATTGGCGCACCGGCCTCGTCTGGACGACCATGCGCTGCAATCCGCATATCCGCCGCGGGTTGCAGCGCGCGGGGTTTACCGGGGGCTGGCTGACCTGATCGCCGCACCGGGCGATGACGCGATAACAGGTGCGCACGGCCGGCTCGGGCGCGATAGGATGACGCATGCATCGCCCCAGGACCACCATCCGCCAGCTCAGCTATTTCGTCGCGCTTGCCGAAAACGGCAGCTTCACCCGCGCGGCCGAACGGATGGGCGTGTCGCAGCCGTCGCTCTCGCAACAGATCCGCGCGCTCGAGACGATTCTCGGTGCGCCGCTCTTTGAGCGCGGCGGGCCTGCGATCCCGACGCCGCTTGGCCGCGAGCTTCTCGAGCGCGCGCGTCGGATCCTGTTCGACCTTGCGGACCTGGAGGAAGTGCGCGTCGCTTCAGCGGACGCGCTGGTCGGGACGATCCGGCTGGGCGTATCGCCGACGCTCGGCGCCTATCTGCTACCGACCTTCGTCGCGCGTCTGCACCGTGACCATCCGACGCTGCGCATCCATGTCCGCGAAGGCCTGCCCTCCGCGCTGACCGCGGGACTCGCGGCGGGTGACCACGACCTGATCCTCGCACAGCTGCCGGTCGCCGGGCGCGGATTCCACACCGAGCGTCTGTTCCGTGAGGCGCTGTATCTGGCGATGGCGGCGGACCATCCGCTGGCCCCCAAGGCTGGAATCGAGATGGCCGATCTGCGCGGCCAGAACCTGCTGACGCTCGTCGCGGACTATCGCCTCGCGCAACAGGTCGCCGCGATCGCCGGCGAAGTCGGCGCGGTCGTGCTCAATGATTACGAGGGCACCAGTCTCGACGCGATCCGGCAGATGGCCGGGATGGGCATGGGACTGGCCCTGCTGCCCGAGCTCTATGTCCGCCAGGAAGTGCGCGACGGCGACGACGTAACCGTGCGGCCGTTCAACCAAGGTCGCCAATATCGCGAGATCGCGCTCCTGTGGCGCATCGGCGCGGGCCGTGCTCCCGCCTATCACCTGATCGCCGACCTGTTGCGCGCGGTCGGCCCATAGGTTTATCCTATCGACGATATAGCCGCCCCGTAGTTGCATCAATAAGGCTGTGCGGCGATTCTAATTGCGGGCTCGAGCAGTTGGATGACGCAGGTGGCAGGCAAACGAATCGGATGGCGTGAAGCGCGCGGCTGGCTGGGCGAGATCGTTGCACCCGATACGCCCTATCTCCGCCTCGCAATGGTGTACGGCGTCGCGATCAGCCTGTTGTCGCTCGCCACGCCGATCTCGGTGCAGCTGCTGATCAACAGCGTCGCCAACACCGCGCTGCCCGCACCGTTATGGACGCTGGCCGGGCTGTTGCTCGTGCTGCTGCTGTTCGTGGCCGGGCTCAGCGCGATGCGCTTCTGGGTCATGGCGCTGTTCGAACGGCGGTTCTTCGCGCGCGTCGTCGCCGAAATCACCGAACGCGCCGTCCACGCGCAGAACCCCTTCTTCGCCGATCAGAATCGCGGCGACCTGTTCAACCGCTATTTCGATCTCGTCGTGGTGCAGAAGGCGGTGCCGAGCCTGGTGATCGGGGCGTTCACGATCATCCTCCAGTCCGCGGTCGGGCTGGTCGTGACGAGCTTCTACCACCCCTTCTTCCTCGCGTTCAACGCCCTGCTGATCCTGCTGGTGCTCGCGATCTGGACGATCTGGTCGCGCGGATCGATCCGCTCCGCGGTCGCGCTCAGCCACGCCAAGCATGAGGCCGCCCGCTGGCTTGAAAGCCTGGGCGGATCGAACGGCTTCTACAAATCCAGCCGCCATCTCGATTTCGCGATGGATCGGTCCGAAGCCGTCACTGCAACCTATGTTGACCGGCACGAACGCTATTTCCGCTACAGCTTCGCGCAGACCGTGGCCTTCCTGCTGCTCTATGCCTTTGCCAGTGCGGCGCTGCTCGCGCTCGGCGGCAATCTGATCCTGCGCGGCGAATTGTCGATCGGACAGCTGGTCGCGGCCGAGCTGATCCTGAGCGGCGTCTTCTACGGCGTGTCGCAGCTCGGCTGGTATCTCGACACGCTCTACGACCTGATCGCGAGCGCGGAGGAATTGTCGCTGCTGTTCGCGAT
>NZ_JPJC01000120.1:30492-63713 GCF_000733135.1 Sphingomonas sp. FUKUSWIS1 | reverse complement strand
CCGCCGATGGCGCGGTCCGGCTCGAGGCGGTCGAAGTGGAGGGTGCGCGCTTCGACTTCTCGCTGGCGGCGGGCGAACAGCTCGTCACGCTGGCGGATGGCGGGGCGGAACGGTTGCTGGCGATGGTGCTCAAGCGGCACATCGTGCCCGAGCGCGGGCTGGTCACGGTCGGGGGCGCCGACATGGCGACGTTCGACATGTACCTGTTGCGATCCGCGGTGATGGTGCTCGACCGGCCGACGATCGTCGAGGTGACGATCCGCGAATATCTGTCGCTTGCCGCGGCGGCGGGATCCGACCCGGGCGGGATGCTCGAAGTCCTCGATGCCGTGGGCCTGCGTGAACGGGTTGCACAGTTCCCGCACGGGCTCGACACCCCGCTTGCCGCGTCGGGCTATCCGCTGGCGATCGGCGAGGTCGTCGCGCTCAAGCTGGCCAGCGCGCTGCTCGTGCGACCACGCGTGCTGATGCTCTCGCAGCTGTGCGACCTGATCCCCGCGGAGCGGCTGGCGGACGTGCTGCGTCGGTTGAAGGCAGCCGGGACGACCACCCTGCTGTGTACCGGCCGGCCCGAAGACATCGTCCTTGATGGCTGGTTCCGGCTCGAACCGCATCGCCAGCGACGCTTCGCCACCCATGCCGCGCTGATCGCCGACGCGCATACGGAGTCGAACGATGCCGTATAGTCCCGATCGCGTCGCACATTTCCCGACACTGGCGAAGATGCGCGCCCCGCGCAGCGCGGTGACGGTCGCGTGGCTGCTGTTTATCGGCATCGCGGTCGCGATCGCGATCATGGCGCTGGTCCCCTGGGTTCAGACCGCCAATGGCACCGGCCAGGTCGTCGCGCTCGATCCCGACGATCGCCAGCAGCAGGTGACGGCGTTCGTGCCGGGCCGCGTCGAACGCTGGTACGTGCATGACGGACAGCATGTCGAACGCGGCGATCCGATCGCCCGCGTCGTCGATCTCGACCCCGATCTGCTGTCGCGTCTGCGCGCCGAACGGGCGCAGGTCGAGGCGGAGATCGCCGCGGTCCAGCAAAGCCGCGCGGTCGCCGGCATCGACGTTTCGCGTACCGCGCAGCTGTTCGCCGAGGGGCTGGCGGCACGGCGCGACTATGAGCAGACCCAGATCAAGGTCGCCGATGCAGGCGCCAAGCTGGCCGAGGCGCGCGCCAAGCTCAACCGGATCGACATCCAGCTCAACCGCCAGTCCGCCCAGATGGTCCGCGCACCCCGCGACGGTCGCGTCCAGCAGCTCAACGCCACGACTGGCGGATCGATGGTGTCGCCCGGTACGGTGCTCGCGGTGATCGCGCCCGAGCGCGTCGAACGCGCGGTCGAGCTGTTCGTCGACGGCCGTGACGTGCCCGTGCTGCGTCCCGGCCGACCAGTCCGCCTCGAATTCGAGGGCTGGCCTGCGATCCAGTTCAGCGGCTGGCCGTCGGTTGCACAGGGCATGTTCGACGGCCGCGTCCGCACGATCGATCCCAATGCCGCGCCAGACGGGCTGTTCCGCATCCTGGTCGAGCCCCAGCCCGGCAAGCCCGCCTGGCCCGCGCGCGAATTCGTCCGGCCCGGCGGCAAGGTGCGTGGCTGGGTGCAGGGCGAGACGGTGCTGGTCGGCTATGAACTCTGGCGCCAGCTCAACGACTTCCCGCTCGAATTCGGCCGGCGTCCGGCCGCGGCAGCCTATGGCGCGGCAAAGGGCGAGGCCAAGGGCATGGACGCGAAGGCCTCCGACGAGGAGGGCGGCAAGAAGTGACCCGCTTCCTCGTCGCGCTGCTGATGCTGCTGTCCCCGGTGGCAGCGATCGCGCAAGCCGCCCCACTGACACTCGACGAGGTGCTGCGTGCCTCCGCGCGGTCGGCCCCGCAGATCGTCGAGGCACTCGCGCGCGTCCGCCAGGCGGAGGGGCGATCGCTGTCGGCGGACGGCGCGTTCGACACGGTGTTCGACGTCGACGGCAAGTCGCGCGTCGCGGGCTATTATGACGGCACGGTGGTCGAGAGCCGTGTGACGCGGCCGCTGACGACCAATGGCGGCTATGTCTATGGTGGCTACCGCGCGTCACGAGGCACTTTTCCTGTCTATGAGGATCAAGCCTATACCAACCGGCTGGGCGAGGCCAAGGTCGGCGCGCTGTTCGCCCTGCTGCGCGACCGCGTGGTCGACGAACGCCGGACGCGGCGCAGCGTCGCCGGCGCGGACATCGACGTCGCACGGTTCGAGGCGCAGATGGTCGCGATCGGCGTTCAGCGCCGCGCGGTCGACGCCTATCAGGCCTGGGTCGCCGCAGGGTTGCGCCTGCGTGCCTATCGCGACCTGCTCGACCTTGCCGAGCGGCGGCGCGGCGCGATCGGGCGGCTGGTGACGCTGGGTGCACGACCCGAGATCCTGTTGACCGAAAACGACCAGAACCTTGTCCGCCGGCGCGCGCTCGTCGTGCGTGCCGAACAGGATATCGCCACCGCCGCCAACTCACTTTCGCTCTATCTGCGCGACGATGCGGGGGCGCCGCTGCTCGTATCACCCGACCGGCTGCCCGCGGACACGAGCGCACTTGCCGGCGTCGCGCCGACCGGATCGAGCGCGGCAGCGGTCGCGCGGCCGGATTACCGGGCGATCCTGACTCGGATCGATCAGTCGACCGCGCGGCTGATGCTGGCGGAAAACGATCTGTCGCCCCGGCTCGACCTGCGCGGCGAAGTCGGCAAGGATGTCGGCCCGGTCGGTCTGGGCGGACCGAACCGCACGCCGCTCGAAGCGGCGGTCGGCTTCCGCTTCAGCGTCCCGCTTCAGAATCGCGCCGCCAAGGGACGCGTGGCCGAAGCCCGCGCCGAGATCGACGCACTGGCACAGCGCAGCCGCTTCCTTCGCGACCAGATCGCAATCGAGGTCGAAGGCATCGTCATCGCGGTCGGCGCGACCGAACGGCTTGCCGGGATCGCGGAGGAGGAACGCAGCCTTGCCGACCGGCTCGCTGTCGCCGAACGCCGCCGCTTCGAACTGGGATCGGGCGACTTCTTCCTGGTCAACCAGCGCGAGGAGACCGCGACCGATGCGCGCGTCCGCCTGATCGACGCGCAGGCGCGGATCGCCTCCGCGCGCGCCGAGCTCGCCGCCGCGACGGCCGACCGTGTCGCACTGGGGCTGGACCGCTAGGCCCCGCCCCGGCTCACTCAATAGGCCAGCGCGCAGCCATCGGCGCGCATCTCGCTCGCCGCGGCATAGACGCGGGTGTTCCCGTCCATCCGGTGTTCGACACATTCATAGCGCCCGAAGCCGCCATCGGGATCGCCGATCGTCCACCCCATGTCGACCAGCCGCTTCCGCGTCGCGATCGGCACGCCGGTCTCGAGCCGGAGCAGCCCCGTGGGCCCGAGCCCGGGCGTATCCTCGCCCATCGATTGCGACGATCCCTCGTGATGCCAGCGCGGCGAATCCCCTGCCGACTGGATTTCGAGCCCATAGTCGACGCGGTTGACGATGATCTGCGTCTGCCCCTGCGGCTGCATGTCGCCGCCCATCACCCCGAAGCTCATCCACGGCGCGCCCTTGCGCGTCGCGAAGCCCGGGATGATCGTCTGGAACGGCCGCTTGCCCGGCGCATAGATGTTCGGATGACCGTCCTTGAGACTGAACAGCTGCCCGCGATCCTGAAACATGAAGCCAAGGCCATCGGCGACGAGGCCCGATCCCATCCCGCGGAAATTGGACTGGATCATCGACACCATCATGCCGTCCTTGTCCGCGCAGCTGAAATAGGTGGTGTCGCCGTGGCTCGGCGCCTGCCCCGGATAGACCGGGGTCAGCAACCGGTCGGGGCGGATCAATTTGGCGCGCTGTGCGGCATAGTCCTTGGAGATCAGCCACTCGACCGGCACCTTGGCGAAGTGCGGATCGGCATAATAGCGCGCGCGATCCTCATAGGCGAGGCGCTTGGCCTCGGCCTGCAAGTGGATCGACAGCGCGGACTGGAAGCCTGCACCCTTCAGGTCGAACCGCTCGAGGATGTTGAGCATCTGTAGCGTCGCCAGCCCCTGCGTGTTCGCGCCGAGCGCGTGGACGGTCGTGCCGCGATAGTCGGTCGTGCTGGGCGCGATCCATTCCGAATGGTGCGCGGCGAGGTCCGCCGCCGACAGCCACCCGCCGATCCGCTTGAAGTAGCGCTCGATCGTCTGCGCGATGTCGCCCTCATAGAACGCATCGCGTCCACCGCTGGCGATCGCGCGATAGGTGCGTGCGAGGTCGGGGTTGCGGAACACGCCCCCCGCCGCCGGCCCCTTGCCGTCCGCCAGCCCATAGGTACGCAGCGCATTGACGGACTCCTCCAGCCCGTTCCCCGGACGGCGAAACGCGGTGAGGCTGCGGCGGATGTAATAGGCAATGATGTCGGGCACCGGCGCGCCCGCTTCGGCGAGCGCGATCGCGGGCTGGAACAGGTCCGCCCAGGGCAGCTTCCCGTAGCGCTGGTGCATCGTCCACCACGCATCGACCGTCCCCGGCACCGACACGCTAAGTGCGCCGAGCGGCGGCAGTGCGCCGTTCCTGGCGCGCGATCGCACCGTTTCCAGGCTCAGGCCGCGCGGCGATGCGCCCGACCCCGCGAGGCCGACCACCGCCTTGGCCTTGGGATCCCAGATCATCGCATAGGCATCCCCACCGATCCCGCTCGACGTCGGCTCGAGGAAGCCGAGACACGCGTTGATCGCGATCGCCGCATCGACCGCCGACCCACCCGACCGCAGGATGTCGATTCCCGCCTGCGTCGCGAGCGGATGCGCGGTCCCCGCCGCGCCGTTGAGGCCGTAGACCGCGGTGCGCGACGCGAAGCTCGCGCCGATCGGCCGGTCGCCGGCATGGACGTCGGGGCGCAGGAAGCGCTCCTCGCCGGGCGCCCAGAATGTAGGATTGGTATCCGTCGCGGGTGCTGCCCCCTGACCCGGGCCGGGGGCGGGGTCGGTGCTGGCTGTACCGCGCTGCGCAGATGCGAGTGTCGGAAGCAGCGCCGTCGCCGGCAGCGATGCGATGAAGGTGCGACGATGCATTGGCGAACTCCCAGGACCCGGCATGGTTGTTGCCCGCAGGGGCGATCGGCGCAAGTGGCTGAAATCGGCGGCGCGTCGACGGATCAGCGCCGGCGTCCGGCCGCGACGACCTGAAGCAGCACCGCCGCCGCGGACAAGGCCGCGCCCAGGCCCGTGACCGCGACCCAGCCGTCCATGTGCCATGCCCAGGTCGCGCCGGCGGATCCCGCCGCGCCGCCGAGGAACATCGCCCCCATGAAGATCGTGTTGAGCCGGGCGCGGGCCTCGGGCCGCAGCGCGTAAACCACATGCTGGTTGGAGACGAGCGCGCTCTGCACACCGAAATCGAGCAGGATCACGCCGACCACCAGCCCGGCAATCGAACTCCACAGCGCAAAGACCGCCCAGCTTGCCAGCGTCAGCACGGCCCCGAGCAGGATCACCAGCCTGGGACCGCGGCGGTCGGCGATACGCCCGGCGACCGGCGCGGCGAGCACGCCGACCGCGCCGACCACCCCGAACAGACCCGCGATATCCGCCCCCAGACCGAAGCGCGGACTCTGCAGATGGATCGCGAGGATCGTCCAGAACACGCTGAACGCGCCGAACAGCAGCGCCTGCGTGATGGCGGCCTTGCGCAGCGCGCCGAACTCCCGCCAGAGACCGCCGAGCGACCGCAGCAGCCCTGCATAACCGAGATCCGCGGTCGGGACGCTGCGCGGCAGCCGCAACGCCATCACCACCCCCGCGCCAAGCGCCATCGGCACGCCCAGCCAGAACATCGCTCGCCACCCGGCATGCGTCGCGACGAAACCCGCCAGCGTCCGGCTGAGCAGGATGCCGCACAACAGCCCCGCCATGACCGTCCCGACCGTTGCACCGCGTCGTTCCGGGCTTGCGAGATGCGCGGCGAACGGCACGACCTGTTGCGCGACGGTCGACAATATCCCGACGAGCAGCGACGCGGCGATCAGCATCGCCGCGCTCGGGGCGATCGCCGCGAGGATCAGGGCCGCGGCCAGCCCCAAGAACTGCACGACGATCAGGCGCCGGCGTTCGACCAGGTCGCCGAGCGGCACCAGCAGGAACAGCCCCGCGGCATAGCCAAGCTGCGTCGCGGTCGGCACCAGGCTGGTCGCGGCCCCGGGCAGGTCGCGCTCGATGATCCCCAGCATGGGCTGGTTGTAATAGATATTGGCGACGGCAACGCCGGCCGCCGCGGCCATCACGAACGTCAGCCCCCGACCGAGATGGTGTCCGCCCGGCGGGCCTGGCATCGACGCATCCGGCTCCAAGGGGCCACGGTCGTCCGCAATACTCGTCATACCAAATTCCTCTGCGACCGCGTGCCCGCTATGTGGACCATGGTGCAATGCCCGATAAGAGCGCGTCAGTGGCGAAGATGGGGTCGCGATCAGCGGCGCATCAACGCGGTGCGGAAGGTAATCGCGAACCGGGTCCGCCCCGGCCGCGACGCGAGCACCACCCGCGTCGCGTGCGCCTCCGCGACCTGCGCGACGATCGCCAGCCCCAGCCCGCTGCTGGCGGATGCGGCACGATCGCGTTTCCAGAAACGGCGAAAGATCGACGGCTGATCCGCCTCGGGGATGCCGGGGCCGTCGTCGCAGACCGCCAGCGTGCCGTCTGTCCCGATCGTCACGTCGATCCGACAGCCAGGACCGCTATGCTTGACCGCATTCTCGATCAGGCAGCCCAGCGCCTTGGCGATCCAGGCCGCATGGCCCGCGACCATCACGCTGTCCGCCTCCGTCGACAGCGCGATCGACTTGCCCTGACGGATCGCCAGCGGCGCGATCGAGGCCACGCCGTCGGTCGCTATCGCGACGAGATCGACCGATGCCGCGGTATCCAGCGCGACGGTTTCGAGCTCGGCGATCTCCAGCACCTGCTCGACGATGCGGCCGAGCGTGTCGAGATCGCTGCGCAGCGTCGCTCGCAACGTCGCATCCTCGACCTCCTCAACACGAAGCCTGGCCACCGCGATCGGCGTGCGCAGTTCGTGCGCCGCATCGGCGATGAAGTCGCGCTGCATGCGGTAGCTCGACGTCAGACGCTCCAGCAGCGCATTGACCGCACGCGCGAGCGGACGCACCTCGGCCGGAAGCCGGTCGTCATGCAGCCGCAAATCGAGCGGCAGCGCATCGTCCGTCCGCAGCGATGCGGAGGCTCGCCGTACCGGCGCGACCGCACGCCGGATGATCAGCACGTCGATCGCCAGCAGAACCAGCAGGACCGGCGTCACGATCGCCAGACCGTAGAGCAGGAACTGCGCCAGCAGGTCGTCGAGAATATAGTCCGGGTGGGTCAGGTTCTGCAGGACGACGATCCAGACACGCGCGCTCCCGACGCGCACCGGGCTGCTGGCGCCGGCATAGAAGGCGTGCCGCGACTGCCGGCGGAAGAAACGCTCCTCGTCGCTCAGCGGGATGGCAGCGAGCGGCACCAGGATCGGCGAGTCCGACCGGAACAGGACCGCACCACGCGGATCGACGATGCGGAATGCAAAGCCCGCCCCCGGCGCGAACACCGCGGCGCTGGTCCCGTCCTGGGTCAGGTGCAACCTTCCGGTCGCGTCCTGCGACAGCGCCTGGCGCAGGGCCTGGGCATGGACGTGGACCGTCTGATGCTGGATCCGCGCCGCCGTCGTGTCGAGAAACAGATAGACCCCGCCGGCCACCGCGACGGCGGTGATCAGCACCGCGATCGCGTGCCAGCGCAGGATCTGCGCCATCAGCGACCGTGG
This sequence comes from Sphingomonas sp. FUKUSWIS1, assembly GCF_000733135.1. Classification (NCBI taxonomy): domain Bacteria; kingdom Pseudomonadati; phylum Pseudomonadota; class Alphaproteobacteria; order Sphingomonadales; family Sphingomonadaceae; genus Sphingomonas; species Sphingomonas sp. FUKUSWIS1. The sequence continues at coordinate 55,917 of NZ_JPJC01000120.1, read as the reverse complement.
CGGCCGCGTCACGCGTCCCGCTCCAGCATCATGTAGCCGACTCCTCGGACCGTAACGATATCCGCGGTCGCCTGCGACTCCGCCAGGCGACGCCGCAGCCGGTGGACATAGACCTCGACCGCATTCGACCCGAGATCGTCGGCGAGCCCGAACAGCAATTGTTCGAGATGCTGCTTGGTCACCACCCGGCTCGTGCGGCGGATCAGCCCGGCGAGCACCTCCAGTTCGCGCGCGGACAAAACGGTCGGCCGGCCGGCAACGGTGACCTCGCGCGTTGCCGGATCGAACCGGACATTGCCGCAATCGATCGTCCGGTCGACAATCGTGCCGCTGCGCCGGAGCAGCGCCTGGATGCGCGCGAGCAGTTCCTCGGGCGCGAACGGCTTGGCGAGATAGTCGTCGGCCCCCGCCTCAAGCCCGGTCACGCGGTGTGCGACGCTCGCCCGCGCGGTCAGCGCGATGACCGGCGTGGGATCGTCGCGGTCACGCAATTCGCGCACGACCGACAGGCCATCGCCGTCCGGCAGCCCGAGATCGAGGATGACCGCGGCATAGCGCGTATAGGACAGGATCAGCCGTGCATCGGCGGCCGTCGCGGTCGCGTCCGCGGCATAGCCCGCCTCGCCGAGCAGCCGGATCAGCATCGTGACCAGATCGGCATGGTCCTCGACGATCAGGATCCGCATCGACGCTCCCCGGTCGGGCTGCCCGGAGCGCACCGCCCGCGCCGATGGCCGCCTGTAAGGCTGGCGTAAGCCGGACGGGATAGGCCGACCGATCCTCGATCCCGATCGATGTCGCGCGATGCGCCGTCAGCAAAAATCAGAGTGTCTCCATGTCCGATATCCTTGGCCCGTTCGAACGGCTTGCAGCGACCCGCGCCGCGGTGTCCCGCGTCCGTGCGGCGCCCTACCAGCCGCGCCGGGTCGCCCTGTTCTCGGGCAACTACAACTATCTGCGCGACGGCGCCAACCAGGCGCTCAACCGCCTTGTTGGGTATATTGAGCGCGACGGCGTCGACGTCCGGGTCTATTCACCGACATCGCCCCGCCCCGCCTTTGACCCCAAGGGCACATTGGTGTCGGTCCCGTCGGTTCGCATTCCGGGTCGCGGCGAGTATCGGCTGGGGCTCGGATTGCCGGCGGCGGTCCGGCGCGATGTCGAATGTTTCCGCCCCGACATCGTCCACCTGTCCGCCCCCGACTGGACCGGCGTTGCCGCGCAGCGGCTGGCGCGGACGATGGGCGTCCCGGTCGTCGTCAGCCTGCACACGCGGTTCGAGACCTATGCGCAATTCTATGGTGCGGGATTGATCCGGCCAACGATGGAACGGCATCTCGACCGGTTCTACACCGGCAGCGACGCGATCCTCGTGCCCACCCCTCCCATCGCCGCCGAGTTTTCCGCCAAGGGGCTTGGCGAGCGGACACGTCTCTGGGGTCGCGGGGTCGATCGCGACGCCTTCTCTCCGCGCCACCGCGACCTGGCCTGGCGCCGGCACATGGGCATCGCCGACACCGACATCGTCCTGCTCTTCTTCGGCCGGCTGGTCCGCGAGAAGGGACCGGCGCTGTTCGCCGACATCGTCGACGCGGTTCGCAAGGGTAGCGGAGATCTGTGCGGATCATCCGCCACGATCCGGGCCGTGATCGTCGGCGACGGGCCCGAACGGGACTGGCTAACGCGGCGCCTGCCGGACGCGATCCTCCTCGGCAGCCTGTCGGGCGACAGACTGGCCCGCGCAGTCGCCAGCGCGGATATTTTCGTCAATCCGAGCATTACCGAAGCCTTTGGCAACGTGACGTTGGAAGCGATGGCATCGGGATTGCCGAGCGTGTGCGTCGACATCCCCAGCGGACGCAACCTGCTGCGCAAGGAAACGGGCATGTTCTTCGCCGCGAACGATCTCGATGCGGCGGTTGCCGCGGTTCGCCGTCTTGCGCTGTTCTCGGATCTGCGCGCGTCGATGGGCCGGGCCGCACGTGCGGCAAGCGCGGCCTATGACTGGGACACGGCGTCGGCGATGGTCCTCGACGCCTATCGTGCGCTATTGGGCACGGACACGGTGTCGGCAACCGCCGATCCGGGTGCCGCGCCGGCACTCTGGCGGAACCGGTTGGCCGCGGGCTGAGCGTCATGACAGAACAGTGCAGCGCCCGGACGCCGTCAGGCTGGCGACGTCTCCTGTCATCGTCGTCGGTGCGAACGGCAGCCGCTGCTGCCGCGATGCTCGCCGTCGTCGCGATCGCCCTGTCGGCGCTCGCAAGCCTGCTCGACGGGGTCGACTGGACCGACATCCGCGACGCGCTGACGCGGATCGGCTGGGTCCGGCTGCTGCTCGCGGCCGGGATCACCGCAACCAGCTACGGCGTGCTGACCGGCTATGACGTGATCGCGCTGCGGGTCATCGGGCGACGCGTCGCCTATCCCCGGGCGGCGCTCGCCTCGTTCACCAGCTATGTTTTCAGTCACAATTTCGGGTTCGCGCTGCTGACCGGCGGAACCGCACGGTTGCGGATCTACCGGCCCGCAGGGCTGACGATCGGCGAAGTCGGTCATGTCATGGTGCTGACCGGCCTGACCTTCTGGTCCGGGGTGCTCCTACTGCTGGGGATCGGGCTTGTCGCCAGTCCCGACAAGCTGGCGATTGCCGGCATTGCGATGTCCTACCCGGTCCACGCCGCGATCGGCACGGCGAGCCTTGCCCTGCTGGGCGTAGTGCTGATCCTGCTCCACCGGCGTGGCGGTCGGATGATCGTCGCATTCGGCCGCTCGATCCCCGTGCCTCGCACGCGGCAGGCGCTGATCCAGATGATGCTGGCGAGCATCGATCTCGTCCTCGCGGCGCTGGTCTTGATCGTCCTGCTGCCCGGCGCGTCGCTTGCCCTGCTTCCCGGCCTGTTGCTCGGCTATTTGGTGGCGATCACGACGGGACTCATCACCCACGCGCCGGGCGGCGTGGGCGTGTTCGAAGCGGTGATGCTGGCAAGCCTTCCCGAGATCGACCGCGCGACGCTGTTCGCCGCCTTGCTAGCCTATCGGATGGTCTATTTCCTGATCCCGCTGGCCATCGGGATGGTGCTGTTCGCGCTTCATGAAGTCGACCTGCGGGCCCGCGTAAGGTCGGCGTAAGTCGGCGCGGCGATGAGCGCATGTCCTCATGCTCCAGCCATCGGAACCCGTCACCATGATCATCCGCGCGCGGCCCTGCGCCCCGTTCTCCCTCGCAGCGTTCTGCGCCCCCGCCCTCCTAGCCGCCAGCACCGGTGCGGCCGCGCAAACGCGATCGGCAGACGCCCAGCCGGTGCCGGGCGCGACCGCGATCGCGGGGGCGACGTCCGCGGCGATCCCCGCCATCCCCGAACCGATGATCTTTGACATGGTCCGGCCACTCGGCGCACGGCGCGGCGAGCTCGAGACCAACACGCTCGCCCAGGTCAATCTCAGCGGACCGTCGCGCCATGTCGAATGGGCTCCCGAGGTCGAATATGCGGTCGCCGACGGCTTTGCGGTCGAGCTTGAGCTGCCGTTCACCAATGGCCGGCCGACCGATCTCAAAATGGGGCTGCAGGGGACGTTCGGCACGTTTCGCGGCGGACGCAGCATCCACGGCGTCCAGTATCTCGGGCTTCACAATCGCAGCGACGGGGGCTGGTCGAGCAGCCTGGTCTATCTGCTCGGCAACCGCTTCGGCGAACGGTTGAGCACGATGACGATGATCGGCGCGGGCGACGTGACGCTCAGGAGCACGAAGGGCACCGGGCTGATCGTCAATCACTCGACATTCTGGGATGTCGATAACGGCACCGTGCTCGGGTTCGAGGTAAACCGGCAGACGGGGGCGAGCGGCCATTGGCTCCTGATGCCACAGCTGCACCGCGCGATCGGGCGGAAGGTCTCGGCGCAGATCGGTGCGGGCGCCGAACGGGCCGTGTCGGGTCCATTCCGACCGCGCGTCGGCCTGCGCATCATCCGCGAATTCTGAGGTGCCAGCTGCCACGCAGGCCGGGCCCGCTGGTGCCGGCACGCCCGACATGCCACACCCCTGACATATCAGAACAAGGGGTTATGAATGCGCGCCAGTGCCTGTTTGATCGCTCTCCTCCTCGTCACGACCAGCGCGGTCGTCTCCGGCGCCAGCGCGCAGACGCCGGGCACGCCCTATCACCGCGCGCCCGATGCGATCGCACGGGCGCTGGAGACACCCCCGACCCCGGGCGTCTCGGTCAGCCCCGACCACCGGACGCTCGCGATCCTCGGTCGCGAGAATCTTCCGTCGATCGCCAATCTGTCCAAACCGATCCTGCGGCTCGGTGGCTATCGCATCGATCCCGCGACCAACGGCCAGGCCGAGGTCCGCGTGCAGTGGCTGAACGCGCTGCAGTTCAAGAATCTGGCGAGCGGCAAGACCATTAATGTCGCGCTGCCTGCCGGACTGCGCTTTGCCGCACCCGACTGGTCGCCCGACGGCAGCCGCCTCGCCTTCTACGCGCAGCAGCCCGACGGTCTCTCGCTGTGGATCGCCGAGCGTGACGGCAGTGCGCGCATGGTGGCCAGGGACCTGAACGGGACGTTCGGCACGCCGTTCACCTGGATGCCCGACAGCACGGCGCTGATCGCCTACACCGTCCCCGCGAACCGCGGCCCCGCGCCCGTTGCCGGCGATACGCCGACGGGCCCCGTCGTCCAGGAAAGCGCGGGCCGATCGTCGGCGGCGCGCACCTATGAAGATTTGCTCGGCGATGCGCAGGACGAGGCCCTGTTCGATCATTATTTCACGGGCCAGCTCCTCCGGATCGCGCTGTCGGGCGCCACCCGGCCGATCGGGGCACCCGGGCTCATCACCGAGTTCAGCGTCTCGCCCGACGGCCGGTATCTGCTGACCGAACGGCTCAAGCGGCCCTATTCCTATCTGCTGCCCGCGCGCTATTTCCCGACCGAGATCGCCGTCGCGACGATCGATGGCCAGCGGGTACGGACGCTGGTCGATCGCCCGCTCGCCGACGATCTTCCGGTCGACTTTGACGCCGCCGTCAAGGGACCGCGCGAGGCGATGTGGCGATCCGACGCCCCCGCCACGCTCGTCTGGGCGGAAGCGCTCGACGGCGGCAATCCGCGTGCGAGGGTCGCCTTCCACGACGTGGTCAAGATGCAGGCAGCACCGTTCGAAGCGGCGCCGGTCGATCTGGCGATGACCCCGGCGCGCTATGCGACGACCTTCTGGGGCGATGACGGCTTCGCGATGGTCGTCGATCGCGAATGGCGGTCGCGGACCGAACACCGGCTCGCGGTCGCACCGGCGCGACCGGGCCAGGCGCGCACGCTGCTGACCCGCAATTATCAGGACCAATATGGCGACCCGGGTCGGCCGGTCGTCGAATCGAACGCCGCGGGCAAACCGGTGATGCGCTTCACCCCGGACCATAAGGCCGTCTACGTCACCGGCGACGGTGCGACCAAGGCGGGCGCCTTCCCCTTCCTCGCGACGCTGCCGCTTACAGGCGGCGAACAGACGCGGCTATGGTCCGCCAAGCCGCCCTATTACGAAACCGTCGTCGCGATGCTCGACGATACCGGGCAGCGCATTCTCACGCGCCGCGAAAGCGCAAAGCTCGCTCCCAATTACGTCATGCGCAGCGTCAGGGGCGGCAGCGCCAAGCCGGTCACCGCGTTCGCCGATCCTGCCCCGGTGTTCGCGGGCGTGACGCAGCGCACGATCACCTATCCCCGCGCCGACGGGCTTGCACTGTCGGGGTCGCTCTACCTGCCCGCGGGCTATGACGCGAAGCGCGACGGGCCGCTGCCGACCTTGCTCTGGGCGTACCCCGCCGAATTCACCGATGCGAAGGTCGCCGGGCAGACCGTCGACCAGGGCAATCGCTTCGTGCGCCCACGCGGCATCAGCCATCTGTTCCTGCTGACCCAGGGCTATGCGATCCTCGACAATCCGGCGATGCCGATCATCGGCGAGGGCGGCACGGAGGCGAACGACACCTACGTCAAGCAACTCCAGCAGGATGCGCAGGCGGCGGTCGATGCCGTCGTCAAGCTCGGGGTCGCCGACCGGACCCGCATGGCGGTCGGCGGGCACAGCTATGGCGCGTTCATGACCGCCAATCTGCTCGCGCATACCGATCTCTTCCGCGCAGGCATCGCCCGATCGGGCGCATATAACCGCACGCTGACCCCGTTCGGATTCCAGGCCGAACAGCGGACCTATTGGCAGGCGACGCCGACCTATACCGAAATGAGCCCGTTCACCTATGCCGACCGGATCAAGGCGCCGATCCTGCTGATCCACGGCGGCGCGGACGACAATAGCGGCACCTTCCCGATCCAGTCCGAACGCATGTACGCTGCGCTCAAGGGCAATGGTGCGACCGTGCGCTACGTCGTCCTGCCGAACGAGCCGCACGGCTATCGCGCGCTGGAGTCGACCGAAGAGACGCTGTGGCAGATGACGGACTGGCTAGACCGCTATGTGAAGCCGAAGCCGGCGCCGGAGACGGCGGAGCGCCAGCCATGACCGGGTGTCGTGCCTTTCCGCAGGCTTGCGCGACGGCCGGTCGCATCGCATCGGCACTCCATGTGTAATCGCGCGCGGTTCGAGGGCGAGCCCGAAACCCTGACCGAAGTCTTTGGCGCGGGCTGGCTGACGCCAAGGCCGATGGATAACCGGTTCAATCCGACCGAGCTCTATCCCAAAAGCCGCGCCTATGTGATCCGCGAACAGGACGGGGCCCGCGGGCTCGATGTGATGCAGTGGGACGTGACCGCCGGGCAGGCGCCATGGCCGATGACCAATGTCCGCAACCTCGCGCTGCCGCAGTGGAAAGCGCTCGCGGCGAACCCCGAAAACCGGTGCCTGATCCCGCTCACCGAATTCTGCGAATGGACGCCCGACCCCGTTGATCGCGGCGACGGGAAAAAGCCCATCAAGGGCGAGATGTGGTTCGACGTCATCGACCAGGACGTGTTCGCGATCGCCGGATTCTGGCGCCAGATCGGCGAGCAGCGCTATTTCGCGATGGTCACCTGCGACGCGAACGAACTGGTCGTGCCGATCCACCCCAAGGCGATGATCACCATCCTGCATCCGGAGGATCACGCGCTCTGGCTCACCGGTCGCTACGACGACGTCGTCGCACTGCAGCGCCCCTATCCGGCCAGCCGGATGACGGTGCGCGGCCCCGTCTTTCCGACCCGCACCGCCGCGCCAACGGGCCGCACCCTGCTATAAGTGTCGAACTACCCAGCGCGGCATCGGGCCGCGCGCCGACGCCAAGCGGCAATCACCTGCAACCATGATCAGGCGGGCGGCGTACCGCCCGCCTGACCGATCGTCACTTGGGGGCGGACGGCGCGGCGGGCGCGACCGTGGTGGCGACAGGCGTCGCGGCGATCGGCGCACCCGGCGACGCCACCGTCGCGGCCGGGGATTTCATCGTCTGGCGGATGAACACGGTCTGGTTGATCTGCTCGAACGCCGTCTGATAGACCGACACGTCGTAGATCGGCTCTTCGTCCTGCGCCCCCGAGCCATAGACGGTCGATTTGACTTTCCCCATGACGAAGCTCAGCCGCACATGCGTCGTCGACGGGCTGGTCTGCTCGATAAAGGCCGAGACGATCGGCGTCTTCTTCGATTTACCGAAACCGGTCCACAGGCTGTACGACATCTTGCCCTTGGTCGAGGCGATGCCGGTGATCAGCCCGGTGTCCTTGTCGGCGGCCTGGATACGATAGCCCGAATCCTGCAGCACCGACATGACGGCGCCAAACACCTGATCCTTGCTCGCCTCGATGTCCCGGCCCTGCAGCTGCTGCAGTTCGAGCGACGACATAACGACCGGCTTTTTTGCAAGGACGACAGACGCGTCGAGGCATGCACCCGCCATGGCGAGCGCTACGATAAGCTTCTTCATTGATATTCCCCCTTAGAACGAACTGCTGCGGCTTTGGAAATCGCTGACGACCTTGTTCGCGTCGAACTTGATCACGAGTGTCATGGCGCGCGACGACTGGCTCGACCGCGACTTCTTGTTGCTGAACCCCAGACCGCCCAGCCCCGCGCCGCCGCCGCCACCACCGCCGCCGAACAGGCCGATCGAAAACCCCGATGTCTTGTCGTAAGACACCGTGGCATGGCGGTCATAGACCCACATTTCCTGTCCGGAACCATCGATAGTGGTAATGTTCGGTCCGCCAAACGCCTCGATGATCTGTGCCTGAGTCGTGGTGCCGACCTTCAGGTTCATCTGCACCATGCCGTGCGTCAGCGTGTTCGGATCATCCTTCGCCAAAGCCCCTGCTGGAACCGTCGCCGCAAATGCCGCAGCCAGAATGATTGCTCGAATCATAGATCCCCCCGTAATATCCCGCGCTTATCACTGTTGTTTGTGCGCGAGAAGGTGGAGCCGGAGGCAATAGATCGATATCTGATGTATTGTGACGAAGCGAAGTATTAGAATAGCCAGATCTAGTCGGAGATCGTGCCGTCAGCGGAAGCGTGGTGGCCGCCGCTGACGGCGATCCGGCGTCAGGCGTGCGCCGGCCTGGCGTGAACGATCGCGGTCGCCGCGGACATCAGGATCGCGTCCTCGACGAACCCGGTGCTCGTCTGCCCCCAGCGTTCCATCGCCCATTTGCGGGCGGCGAGGCCACCATAGGATGACAGGATCGCCGCACCGATCCCGAGCGCTGCGCCCGTCAGCTGACGCTTTGGCGGGGCGAGCGCCGCGCCGGCAAAGCCGCCCGTGATCGTGCGCGCGAGCAGACCGAGGAACACCGTACGATCGGGCGCGGTCTTCATCTTGTCGCCGGCCATTTCGGCCGCGGCCATCGCCACGCCCCCGGCGGTGATCAGCGGCATCGCCATCAGACGCGCTCCAGCGGTGTCCTCGGGGAGCGTGCCGCGCTGGGCGGCGCCGGCCAGTGCAGCAAGCGGCGTCATCGCACGCTGTCCGGCCACCAGGCCTATCAGAAGGGAACGAAGCATAAGGGGATCCTGTCGGTTGGAGCGATTGTCTGATCTGCCTCGTCAACGGATGACACCGTCAATGCGCTCCATCGCTGCGCGCCGCTCGATCCTGCACCGACCCGGGCATCACCCCGATACGTAGAGCGGCGCCCGCAAACGCGCTTGAACGTCCCCGATTTGCGCATATGCCGGAATGCATTGGAGCGAACGATGAATGATCCGGCGAATACCAAAAGCGCGGCGTGGGACGGGACTCTGGTCAAAACCTGGCTCGAGCGACGGCTTGCCGCGGCGAAGCTTGACCAAGCAATGGCGGACCGGCGCGGCTACGAGGCGCAGGACGATTATGACAAGGCGGCTGCCGAGGAATGGGCCTGCCGGGCGCTTCAGGCACCGGACTGCACCGCGGATCAGGCCGGTTTTGCAAAACGGCTCAAGGACTTGATCGCCCAGGAAGACTATACCGCAACCGGCATCTATGACGATATCCGGTTCCAGCGCCATGTCCGCAGCCAGCTGCGCAAGATTGCCAAGATGGCCAAGGCGAATGAAGGGTTCGAAAAGACGCTCCGCTACCAGTAAGGCCGAGCCATGGGTGCCGCGCCACCCCGGCTCGCGAGGTACGCCGGCACTAGACCGGCCGCATCCTCACGAGGCCCGTGCCATCCCGCCACTGCCGACACGCCGCGCCTCGCGCTGCCCGTGCATCGTCAGGAGCGCAGTCGTCGCATCCCGGTCGACGGCGGGGGAAAATACGAATCCCTGGCCAAGCACGCAGCCGATCGCGCGAAGCTGCGCGATCTGCTGATCCGACTCGATTCCCTCCGCGACGATCCGGATGCCCATCTTCTTGGCGACACGGATCAGCCCTTCGACGATCGTCGCGCTGACGCTGTCGGGTTCGAGATGATCGACGAACGCCTTGTCGATCTTGATCACGTCGACCGGCACCGTCAGAAGATGCGTGAGCGAGGCGAACCCGGTTCCGAAATCGTCGAGTGCAACCCGGATGCCGTGGTCACGCAGTGCGCGGATCGCCTCCTGGATCGCCTGGTCGCCTCGGCCCATATACACGGTCTCGGTGACCTCCAGGATGACATGCTCGAGCGAGACGTCATGGCGTTCGAACGCCGATGCCAGCACGCGCGCAATCGCCCCGCCGCTCAAATCCTCCGACGAGACGTTGATCCCGACATGCTGGACCGCGAGACCCAGATCGAGCCAGGTCCGGATGTCGGCGGCGACAAGCCCCATCATCCTCTCGGTCAGCGCGGTCGAAACCCGCGCATCGCTGGTGGCTTCGTGGAACGCGGCGGCGGAAATGATCCTGTCGTCAATGCGCATCCGGCACAGCGCTTCCAGACCGACGATCTCACGCGTGTCGAGCCGGAAGATCGGCTGGTAATAGGCCTCGATCCGTCCGTCGCAGAGTGCTGCGCTGACATCGCGGATCGCGTGCAGGCGCCGCGTCATGCTCGAACCCAGCGCGGCCGAATACATCACGAAGCTGCCGCGCGCGGTATCCTTTGCGTGATACAATGCGAAATCAGCGTTCTGGCGCACAGGGTCGGTGACGGGATCGCCCGCGATATAGACCGCGCCACCGATGGTCGCGCGCGGCACGACGATCTGGCCGCCGCAATCGGCGGGTCGGCCCAGCGCATCGAGGATCCGCTGCGCGATCGCATCGGGTTCGGCCAGATCGTCCGCCGACTCCAGGATCAGCGCGAATTCGTCGCCGCCGACCCGAAAGGTCCGCCCGGGCTCCCCCGCCGCCGCGATGCGCTGACCGACGATTCGCAGGACAGCATCGCCGGCCGGATGCCCGAACGTGTCGTTGATCACCTTCAGATTGTCGAGATCGAGCACGAACAGCGCCCAGCGCTCGACCGCCCGTTCCCGGATATCGGCCAATGCCGCATTGAAGGCGGCCCGGTTGGGCAGCTCGGTCAGTGTGTCGGTAAAGGCGCGCCGCTCATGTTCGACGACGCGATTATGGCGGTCAATGGCGATCAGGCAGAGATGCAGGCAATGCTCGACGAGCACGCGTTCGAACGCCGTCGGCCCCCGCGCTTCGCGGTAGTAAAAGGCAAAGGTCGCCACGGTAACGCCGTCCGGATTTGATATCGGACTCGACCAGCAGCCGCGCAGACCAAGCGGCGCCACCAGATGCTTGAAATCGGCCCAGCGCGGATCGGTCGCGATATCCGCGACGCTGACGTCGGTGCCAAGATACGCGGCGGTGCCGCACGACCCCGCCAGCGGCCCGATCGCGGCGCCATCGATCGCCTGCGAATACGACTCCGGAAGACTGGGGCCGGCCAGCGGATGCATCCTGCCCGCGCGGTCGACCGTCAGGACCGAACAGATCACGCCGGGCACCAGCTGCTCGACCTTCTCGCATAACGACCGGCAGGTCACGTCCAGACTCTCGCCCCGTGCAATCCTCTTGAGTATCGCGTTCTGGAGTTGCAGCACCACACGCTGGGTATCATCACCGACTGGATAGGATAGATCGGTCATGGAGAAATCATAAGCCATGGATGCATCTGAGAACAATTTCTATTTACTTTTCATGAACATCCCAAACGGCTATAGTTCAGCCCGATTTGGCATGTATCCATTCGTCAACGGACGCGCACCCAGAACTGTACTGCACGAGCCCTCCGGAGTCCGACCGACACGCACGGACTTCGCCACGGATTGAGGGTCCTTAGCCAAAGAACATATAGCGAACAATAGGTCTTGTCGCGATCTGGTCCCGCGCCTAGGACGCCGCATGGCTGGCACTCGCCGGCGGCGGAACACACGCGGGCGATGCTGCGCGAGGGGCTTGACGATGACGGACGCAGATCGGTGCTATTTCGAACGGCGAGCCGAGCAGGAAATTGCAATGGCCGCCGCCACCGAAGATCCAAGCGCCTGCGCCCGCCATTACGAACTCGCGAACCTGTATCTGTCGCTCATTTCGGAAACGCCCGTCAGCACGGCCGCCTGACGAGGACACCGGCATCGGTCAGGCATCCAAGTCGCGGTGCCCGTCGATGCTATGTCAATCGAGATATCCGCAAGGACCTCGCTACGCATCGGCACGCAAGCGGTAGCCGACGCCCAGTTCGTTGGCGATCACGCTGCCGACTGGTCCCGGGTGCTCCAGCTTCTGCCGCAGGTTGCGGATGACGATGCGGAGGTATTCGACGCGCGGGTCTTCCTCGCCGCCCCAGGCCGCCGCGAGCACGCGCTGATGCGTCACGACGCGGCCGATGTGCCGGGCGAGCACCGCGAGCACGTCATGCTCCTTGCGAGTGAGATGCAGTTCCTCGTCGCCGCGGAACACGACCCGACGATCGAGATCGATGCTGACGTCACCGGTGCGCACGATCTTAGGCGTGGTTTCAGACAGTCCATGATGACGCAGCGCCACGCGCAGGCGGGCGAGCAGTTCCTCGCTGTCGAACGGCTTGGTGATGAAATCATCCGCCCCCAGGTCGAGTGCCGTGACCTTCTCGTCGACCGCATCGCGTGCCGACACCACCAGGATCACGGCATCGCCGTGCGTCCGCAGCAGCGGGATGAGGCTCAACCCGTCGCGGTCGGGCAGACCGAGGTCGAGCAGGACCGCGCTCGGATGCTCGACCGCCGCCTGCTGCAGCGCCTGCCGCCCGTCCTCGGCCTCGACCACGGCATAGCCCGCGCGGGTGAGCGTGTTGCGCAGCAGGCGGCGGATCGCGGCTTCGTCGTCCACCACGAGAATCTTTGCGGGCATTCAGGCGATGCTTTCGGGTTTGAGGTCGCGGACGATGAGCGCGCGGGGGAAGATCAGTGCGAAGGCGGCTCCGCTACCATCGTTGCGGTTCCCGGCCTCGACCATCATGTCCATCGCCTCCGCGAACGCCTTGACGATCGCGAGGCCGAGCCCCGTTCCACCCACCGCGCGATCGGACCCTTCGAGGCGGCGGAACGTCTCGAACACTTCGGTTTCCTTGCCCGGCGGCAGGCCGGGTCCGTGATCCATGACCGCCAGACGAAGCTCGCCGAACCGGTGCCGCCCCTCGATCACGATCTCGGTCCCGGGATCGCCGTAGCGCCCCGCATTGTCGAGCAGGTTGAGCAGGCAATGATGGAGCAGCTGCGGGTCGGTGTAGACCAGTGGAAGATCGGGCGGGACGTCGAGCCGAACCGCATGGCCCTCCAGCGCGCGCCGCGCATCGTGCGCCGCGCCGGTGACCGCATCGCTGAGGTCGGTCGGTTCGATGTTAAGCTTCAATGCGCCCGCCTCGACCCGGGCCATGTCGAGCAGATTGGCGACGAAACGATTGAGCCGCGCGGCCTCGGCCTTGATCGTCGCGATCAGGTCGGGCGTCGCGCCATGCTCGAGCTGGTCCGCCGCGGCAATGACCGCGGTAAGCGGCGTGCGCAGGTCATGGCTCACCGACGACAGCAGCGCCGCGCGCAGGCGGTCGCGCGTCCGCACGGTCTCGACATCGCGCATCTCGACCTCGAGCCGCAACCGCTCGAGCACCAAGGCGGACTGGTCGAGCAGGCTGCTGAGCAGCGGCAGCTGGTCGGCGCGGACCGGGTCGGCCGCGCTATCCTTCGCCACGCCCAGCACGCCCAGCACGCGGCCGCCGGCCTTCAGCGGCTGAAACAGCCACTCCGATGCCGCAAGCGTGCCCGATCCTTTCCCGGCCGCCATCCCCGTGTCCAGCGCCCAGGTCGCCGCGGCGGTATCCATCGTGCCGAGATGATAGCCGGCATCGCTGGCCGCGAGGATCTCCAGGCTCTTGCCGATCCCGGGCACCAGCAGGACGACCTGTACGTCGAGCAGCCCGCGGACGTCGTCGCAGATCATCTGCGCCGCGACGTCGATGTCGTTGACGCTCGTGATCTGGCGCAGAAAACCGGCAAGCGTCGCGTTGGTCCGCGCACTCGCCGCGGCCAGATCCGCCTGCGCCCGGACACGTGAGGTCAGCTGGCTCGTCGCGACCGCGATGGCGAGCAGGACGACGACAGAGACCAGATTTTCGGGATTGCTGATGCTCAGCGTACCGACCGGCGGCAGGAAGAAGAAGTTGTAGGCAAGGCTGGAGGCGATCCCCGCGTAAAGACCGGTCCGCAGGCCATAGAGGCTGGCGGCGGCCATGACCGGCAACAGGTACAACAGCGCGACGTTGCCGAGATCGAGGATGTGGAACAGGGCACTGGCGACGCCGGTGACGCTCGCGACGAGTGCGGTCGTAACTATATAGCCGGCGGGCGTACCCCACCGCGCCGGCCGGCGCCGGCCGCGTTCCCGGCCGCGCGGGTCTGCAGCCACGGGCAGCACATGGACGGTGACCCCCGGGGTATCGCGGATCACGCGGTCGACGACCGAACCGTGCAGGAACTCGAACCACCGCGACCGGTGCGACTTTCCCATGACCAGCTGCGTCGCGCGGGCATCGGCGAGAAAGCCCTGAATACCCGCCACCACATCGGTCGCAGGCACCGTCGCGACGGCTGCACCGAGCTGCGTCGCCAGCGTCATCGCCGCGGCAACGCGTTGATGTTCGGCGTCGGAGAAATTCGCGACGCGCGGGGTTTCGATGAAGAGCGCGGTCCAGGGGCCACGCAGACCGTCGGCCACGCGCTTGGCGGCGCGCACGAGCGTGTCGGCACCGGGCAGTTCGTTGATCGCGACGACGATCCGGTCGCTGCCCGCCCAGGTGCCGCCGAGCCCGAGTGCACGAACGTCGTCGAGCATCCGCGCGTCGACCGCCTGTGCCGCGCGCCGCAGCGCCAGTTCGCGCAAAGCGGACAGGTTCGATTTGGAGAAGAAGTGCGACAGCGCCCGCGTCGCCTCGTGCGGCAGATACACCTTGCCCGCGCGCAGTCGCTCGATCAGCTCGTCGGGCGGGATGTCGACGACCTCGATCTCGGCCATTTCCAGCACGCTGTCGGGTACCGTCTCGCGGACCCGGACGCGGGTGAAGCTGGCGACGATGTCGTTCAGGCTCTCGACGTGCTGGATGTTGACGGTCGAATAGACGTCGATCCCGGCGACCAGCAGTTCCTCTACGTCCTGATAGCGTTTGGGGTGGCGACTGCCCGGCGCGTTGCTATGTGCGAGCTCGTCGACGAGGACGAGACGCGGCGCCCGCGCGAGGATCGCATCGAGATCCATTTCCTCCAGCGTGCGGCCCTCATAGGCGATCGCCCGCCTCGCGATGATCTCGTGGCCGCGGGTCAGCGCCTGGGTTTCCGCCCGGCCGTGCGTCTCGACCACGCCGACGACGACGTCGACGCCGTCGCGGCGCCGCGCCGCGCCCTCGGACAGCATCTCGAACGTCTTGCCGACTCCGGGCGCGGCGCCGAGGAACACCTTGAAACGCCCCCTGCCCTCCTGCGCAGCAGCGCGCAGGAGGGCGTCGGGGTCAGGTCTGCCGTCACCCGAGACCGGCATCAGCGCGCGGGCGCGCCCGAGGCCGACAGGCCGTCGAGCGCGCGGTTGAGCGCCAGCACGTTGACGTGCGGCTCCCCGAGGATGGACGCATCCGTTGCATCCGTGACCAAAGCGCGAACCCGCTCGACCGACACGCCGCGAACACGCGCGATGCGTGGCGCCTGCGTCAGCGCGGCGGCGGGCGACAGGTCGGGGTCGAGGCCCGAACCACTGGCGGTGACCAGATCGGCAGGCACCGGACCAGCCACACCCTCGGCACGGCGTTTCGCGACGTCGGGCGTCACGCGATCGACCAGCGCCTGGCTCGCCGGTCCGAGATTCGACCCCGACGACGCCAGACCGTCATAGCCCTTGCCGGCCGCCGATGGCCGCGTCTGGAAGTAGCGATCGGTCGTGAACGCCTGCCCCACCACGGTCGAGCCAATGACGGTCCCGCGCGCATCGCGCACCAGGCTGCCGTTCGCCTGAGAGGGGAAGATCGCCTGGCCGATCCCGGTCATGGCGAGCGGGTAGACGAGCCCGAGAAGGACCGCGAACAGGATCGTCATGACGATCGCCGGCCGCAGCGCGGAGGTGAAATCCTTGCCCATGTCTGTCTTTCCTTATGCGAGACCGAGGCCACCGACCACAAGGTCGATGAGCTTGATGCCGATGAACGGTGCGACGAGGCCACCCAGACCGTACACCGCGAGGTTGCGTGCGAGCAGCGGTCCGGCTGCCATCGGCCTGTAGGCGACGCCGCGTAGTGCCAGCGGGACGAGGCACGGGATGATGACCGCGTTGAAGATGATCGCCGACAGGATCGCGCTTTCGGGGCTCCCCAACCGCATAACGTTGAGCACGCCGAGCCCCGGATAGAGCACGACGAACATCGCCGGGATGATCGCGAAATATTTCGCGACGTCGTTGGCGACCGAGAAGGTCGTCAGCGCCCCGCGCGTCATCAGCAGCTGCTTGCCGAGGCCGACGACCTCGATCAGCTTGGTCGGATCGCTGTCGAGATCGACCATGTTGCCCGCCTCGCGCGCCGCCTGCGTGCCGGTGTTCATCGCGACCCCGACATCGGCCTGCGCCAAGGCAGGCGCATCGTTGGTGCCGTCACCGCACATCGCGACGAGCCGGCCGCCGGTCTGTTCCTTGCGGATCAGCTCCAGCTTGTCCTCGGGCGTCGCCTGGGCGAGGAAATCGTCCACCCCGGCCTCGGCCGCGATCGCCGCGGCGGTCAGCGGGTTGTCGCCGGTGATCATAACCGTGCGGATGCCCATCGCACGCAGCTCGCCGAACCGCTCGCGGATGCCGGCCTTGACCACGTCCTTGAGGAAGATCGCGCCGAGCAGGCGCCCGTCCTGCGCCACCGCCAGCGGTGTCCCGCCCGCGCGGGCGATCTCGTCGGTGATCCGGCGCAGTTCGGTCGCCGCGGCGGTTTCGCCCGATCCGGCATTGGCGCGCAGGATCGAGTCCACCGCCCCCTTCTGGATCAAGGTGTCGGCCATCTTCACGCCCGAAATGCGGGTCTGCGCGGTGAACGGGATGATCTCGGCCCCGGTAGGGAGCGCGGTGATCGCGACGTTGAATGTTTGCCGCGCGAGCAGCACGATCGAGCGGCCTTCCGGCGTCTCGTCGGCAAGGCTGGCGATCAACGCGGCTTCGGCCAATTGCTGGGCGCTGGTGCCGGAGACCGCGCGGAACTCGCTCGCCTGCCGGTCGCCGATCGTGATCGTCCCGGTCTTGTCGAGCAGCAGCACGTCGATGTCGCCCGCGGCCTCCACGGCGCGCCCCGACTTGGCGAGCACGTTGAAGCGCACCAGCCGGTCCATGCCCGCGATCCCGATCGCCGACAGCAACGCCGCGATTGTCGTCGGGATCAGCGTGATCAGCAGCGCCGCCAGCATCGCCACCGGTATCGACCCGCCGGCATAGGACGCAAAGCCCGGGACGGTGCCGACCGCGATGAGAAAGATGACCGTCAGCCCGACGAGCAGCAGCGTCAGTGCGATCTCGTTCGGCGTCTTCTGCCGCTCGGCACCCTCGACCAGCGCGATCATCCGGTCGAGGAAACCCTTGCCGGGTTCGACCGTCACCTTGACGCGGATCTCGTCCGAAATGACGCGCGTGCCCGCGGTCACCGCCGAGCGGTCGCCGCCCGCCTCGCGGATCACCGGCGCGCTCTCGCCGGTGATCGCCGCCTCGTTGACCGAGGCGACACCCGAAACGACATCGCCGTCCGACGGGATGAGGTCGTTGGTCTCGACCAGCACGATATCACCGACCTTGAGCTGGCTGGCGGGCACCGCGTCGAACTCGCGCCCGTCGCCTTTCAGCCGCTTTGCGGTCAGTTCGGCCTTGGTCGCGCGCAACGACGCCGCCTGCGCCTTGCCGCGCCCCTCGGCGAGCGCTTCGGCAAAGGTGCCGAACACCACGGTCAGCCACAGCCAGATGACGAGCTGGAGCTTGAAGCCGAGCGACAGATTGTCCTGCCCGACCACGAGCAGCACGGTCATCAACGCGGCGACCACGCCGGTGACGAACATCACCGGGTTGCGGATCAACTCTTTCGGATTGAGCTTGAGGAACGAGGCCTTGATCGCGGGCACGATGAGGTCGGCCGTGAACAGGCTTTTGGTCTGGGTCTTTGCCATGGTGGCCCCCGATCAGGACAGTTTGCCGCTGATCATCGCGAGATGATCGGCGATGGGACCGAGCGCGAGGCCCGGCAGGAAGGTGAGACCACCCAGGATCAGGATGATGCCGACCAGCAGCCCCACCCACAGCCCGCCCGTCGTCGGGAACGAGCCCGCGCTTTCGGGCGTGTACTTCTTCGCGGCCAGACTCCCCGCGATGGCGAGCATCGGCACGATGATGAAGAACCGCCCCATCCACATCGCGACGCCCAGCAGCCCGTTGTAATAGGGCGTGTTGGCGGTCAGGCCCGCAAAGGCGGAGCCGTTGTTGGCGACTGCGCTGGTGAAGGCGTAGAGGATCTCCGAGAAGCCATGCGGCCCCTTGTTGAGCGGCCCCGCCAGCCCTTGTTGCAGTACCGACGACAGCGCGGTCAGCCCGAGGATCATCAGCGGCAACACCGCGATCGCCAGCACCGCCAGCTTCACCTCGCGGCTTTCGATCTTCTTGCCGACATATTCGGGTGTGCGCCCGACCATCAGCCCAGCGACGAACACCGCGAGGATCGCGAACAGCAGGAAGCCGTAAATCCCTGCGCCGACGCCGCCGATCACGACCTCGCCGAGCTGCATGTTGAACAGCGGGATCATCCCGCCGAGCGCGGTGAAGCTGTCGTGCATGCTGTTGACCGCGCCGCACGACGCCGCGGTGGTGACGACCGAGAACAAGGCGGATGCGGCGATCCCGAAGCGGACTTCCTTGCCCTCCATGTTGCCGCCCGCGACGCCGAGATGGTGCAGCACCGGGTTGCCCGCGGCTTCCTGCCAATAGGTGACGGTGACGCCTGCGAGGAACAGGATCAGCATCGCCGACAGGATCGCCCAGCCCTGGCGCGTGTTGCCGACCGCCTTGCCGAACGTCCAGGTCAGCCCGAAGCCGATCAGGAAGATCGACAGCATCTGGACGAGGTTGGTCAGCGCGGTCGGGTTCTCGAACGGATGCGCGGAGTTCGCGTTGAAGAAACCGCCACCATTGGTGCCGAGCATCTTGATCGCCTCCTGGCTCGCGACCGGGCCGAGCAGCAGCGACTGTTTCGCGCCTTCCAGCGTCTGCACGTCGACCACGCCCGCCATCGTCTGCGGCACGCCGCTAGCGATCAGGAACAGCGCGTAGACGATCGAGATCGGCAGCAGGATATAGAGCGTGACCCGCGTCATATCCGCCCAGAAATTGCCGATCGCCTTGGACTCGCGCCGCGCGAAGCCGCGGAGCAGCGCGAACGCCAGCGCGATCCCGGTCGCCGCGCTCAGGAAATTGTGGATCGTCAGCCCCAGCATCTGGCTGAGGTTCGACATCGTCGATTCCCCGCCATAGCTCTGCCAGTTGGTGTTGGTGGTGAAGCTGATCGCGGTGTTGAACGCGAGGTTCGGGCTGAGCCCGGCCAGCCCCTGCGGGTTCCCCGGCAGCACGCCCTGCAAGCGCAGCACCGCATAGGTAAACGCCATCAACGCAACGTTGAACAGGAGCATATGCAGCGCATAGCGCCGCCAGCCCTGCTCGGCGTCGGGATCGATCCCGGCCAGTTTGTAGAAACCGCGCTCGACCGGGCCGAGCACGATGTGGAGCGGTGTCCGCCGTCCCTCGTACAGCGTGAAAAGCCACACGCCGACCGGTTTGGTCAGCGCGAGCAGGATGGCGACGAAGCCGAGGATCAGGATCCAGCCCTGGAATGTCATGGTGTCCGCCTCCTTCAGAAGCGTTCGGGGCGGATCAGGACCGCCACCAGGTAGACGAGAAGGCCAAGCGCGGTCAGCGCCGCGAGCCAGAGGTCGAGCGTCATGCGTGCGTCCTCACGCGTTGTCGCAGAGCCGGGCATAAGCGAGCGTCGCCGCCACCAGCCCGACCATGACGAGGATCCAGATCAGGTCGTCCATCACCATCTCTCCTCAAAAGGCCGCGGTGAGCGACGCGACGATGGTGCCGCCGGCGATATTGCCGCTGCCGTCCTGTCCCTTGCTGAAACTGGGGCGCAGATAGATCGCCTCGGCGCCCGAAATGTCGGTGTCGATGTACGACACGTTGAAGGTGAGGTTGTGCCAGGTCGCATCCGCGCCGAGCGACCAGTCCCAATATTCGCCGGTCGGCGCGACCGCGGTCGCGTTGGGGCCTAGCCCGTCCTGCCCCCAGCTATGCCCGACATGCGCCTTGGCGGTGATCGGCGTACCGGCCAGCGCAAGCGCGCCGTCGCCCCACAGGTACAGATTGTCGTCCTTGTCGCCCGGACTCGTATATAGGCCCGCCGCGGCATCGGCGCCGGTCGCATACCATTTGCCGATCGCCTGCTGTTTGGGCGCATAGGCGACGCCCGCGGTCAGCGTTGCGGGGCCGGCGGTGCCGCTGAGCTTGGCATAGGGCTCGGCAAAGTCGGTGTTGTCCGCGCCACCCGGATACATGTACCAGGTCAGCCCGGCGTCGAGCGTCGCATTGTCGGCCAGCTTCACCTTGTAGCCCCCGATCAGATCGAGCTCCATATTGGCGCCGCCGAACGTCCCCCAGCCGGCAAGGTTCGATCCCCAGACGCCGGCATAGAGTCCGCTCTCATGCGACACCGTGATGCCGCCCTGGACGGCCATTTCCCGGTCGGACTGCGACACGCCGCGAAACCGATAGTCGGAGGCGATCGCCGCCGAACCGCTGACCGTCAGCGTTGCCGGCGGGGCCGTATCCGCAGCCGCCTCGGCCTTGTCGCCGGGTGTCGATTGCGCCTGCGCGGTGACGGGAAGAGCGAGGATCGCGACGACCATGGCCGCATGACGGAACTTCATTGATGCACCCCTTGAACGGCGCTCGTCACACGACGATGCCTTCAGAGATGTGCGATTAGGCGCATCGATCGTAGCAATTCGAGATCGATTCCGGGAAATGGCATATAGCGCGCATATAGCTGGCGCATTTTTTACGCTGTGGGCCGATATGCCCGGTGATAAACCGGCGCCAAATTGGCGATGGCGCGCGCGGCCTCGCCGCGGGGGCGATGTGGATCGAGGCACACCGGCAGCTTTGCGAGGCCCGCTTTGCCGTATTGGAGAATGTGATCCGTGACCTGAAGCAGGAGGAAAACGATGAACGGCCAGGGTAGCAATGCGGTCGAGCGCTGCGGCGATCGCGAACTCGTCGTAACGCGGATATTCGATGCGCCGCGCAGCACGGTCTATGAGGCGTGGAGCCAGGCCGATCTCTTCCAGCGATGGTGGGTACCGAAGTCCGTCGCCGGCATTTCGCTGGTCGCTTGCGACCTCGACGTCCGCACCGGCGGCACATACCGGCTGGGGTTCAGCGCCGGCGGCTCCGATATCATGACCTTCTACGGCCGGTATATCGAGGTGGTACCGAACGACCGCATCGTCTGGACCAATGACGAAGGCGAAGAGGGCGCGATCACGACGGTGACCTTCGAGGACCGCGATGCACTGACGCTGCTGACGTTTCGCGAATTCTATCCGTCCCGGGAGGCGCTCGACGAGGCACTGCAGGGCTCGGCGGCAGGATTGCCGGAGCAGCTCGAACAACTCGGCGCATTACTCGCCGGCCAGGATCGATAGCGCGGGTCGGGAACCGCTGCTCTGGGAGTATATGCTCGCTGGAGTCGTGGAGCGTTTGCCAGACCCGCCCAGCTGTCCGCTACGGCATGGATCCCGTGTCTTGGCCAAAGACGAGAAAAGCGCCCCGCATGTCCGTGTGAAAGATCATGGCGGGGCGCTGAGGGTACTCGTCACTGGAGGCGAGAGCCTCGAGTGCTTGATTAGGATCAACTAGTTGATAATGTGTGAAGCATCCCGCCCGCTCCGTGTGACACCGTCGATGTCGCGGGCGGGATGCCGAGCTCTTACCGTCTTGGAGCAGTAAGCTCTGCGACGAGCGTCTCAAATATGGCCGCGGCGGACAAGCCTCATGTCGTCCGCGAATCCCGGATCGAGACAGACAGCGCCCCGTCACGCGCCCTGCCCTCCTTTTCCAACGGCAGCATCGCGATCGGGCGAGCGTCCAACGGCCTTTATCGGGTCGCCGCCGTCGTCTTGTGGCGCTTCTGCCATCACCGGGCACAGGCAAGCGGCGGGCGGCCGTTCATAGGTCGGCAGGCCGCGCGCCTTGCGCAGGCCGATCAGCATATCGACGCTGAGCGGCATTCCGACCTGCCGGCAGATCGCGCTAAGATAGGTCCGGGCATAGGTCGCCCGCGTGTCCGGCGTCCGCGTGATCGCATTGGGTGCCGCGGTGACCACCCGCCAGAACTGGTCGAACGGCGACCGGTCGCCCTCACCCCAGAAATGCAGCAAGGCCAACGCCAGCCGCAGCCCCGGATTTGGCCTCACCGGGTGCGGACAGCAATCGTCGATCGTCTGGTCGAGCACGCACAGCGCGGTGTAGATCAGCCGCGCACGCGTGGGCGGTTTTGCAGGATCGGACATTGGTCACGCACGGCGCCCGATGCAGCGCCGCGTCATGTGCGCGGGACCCAGATGTCGCGAATCCCGAGCCCGAACTCCCCCGCGCCGAGATACGTGCAGAGCTGCTGGTGATTGTCGCAGGTCAGGGCCGCCGGACGCCCCTCGTTGATGAAGCGCGCCAAATAGCCGGGCGACTGGTCGATCATGCGCGACAGGGCGGAAAGGCTCTCTCCGCGTTCGTCGGCCAGCTGGCGCAACGCCTGGCGCGGATCTGCCGGCACCAGCGCCAGGCGAAGTCTCGCGCCCATTACTGCACCATCCAGTCCAGTTCGGCATCGTCGATCGCCGCGAACGCATCGCCATCCGCCGACATCTCGCGCAGGCGCTTGCGTACGGCTTCCGGGTCGCCGTCCTTCGGAAACTGACGATCGGCGCGTGCTGCATCCGCGACCGGATCGATCCAGTCGCCGCGATCGCGCTGTTTCAGCAGCCACCTGCCGAATGTCTCACGCGTCGTTTCAACCCCGTCATCGTCCCTGCCCATCACCTGATCCTCCTGCCGACTCGATGACGGCACTTCTATCCTGTTCCCGTTTCGTTCTCAATGGGCTTAGGCCGTTCATGTGCGAGCCGTCCGCTTCGGCGGGGGAGGAATCGACGCGCTGACTAAGGGGTTTCCCTTAGGTCGCCGGCAACAGGCCGGAAACCAGTCCACCGGCACAAGCAGCGTTCACTGCCATTTCCGGGACGGCGCTCATGTGGTCGAAGCAAATCAACGCGAACAGCGAATCGGCGATGTTCCCAGCGGCCCCCGATCTGGTGATCGTGTTCGGCCCGACCGACCGCCTTGCCGATCGCACGCTCATCGACCGTCTCGCGCACCGCTACGACACCGCGATGATCGTCGGCTGCAGTTCGGGGACGATGGTCGAAGGTGATCGGCTCGACGACGACGGGGTCGTCATCCTCGGCATGGGATTCGACCGGACCGAGCTGCGCCTCGCGGTCCAGCCGCTGCCATCGTCCGACCTGTCGTTTTCGGCCGGTGCCGCGCTTGGCAAGGACCTCTCAGCCGACGGGCTGTCGGGGATATTCGTCCTGTCGAACGGCCTGAACGTCAATGGCAGCGCCCTCGTCGCCGGTCTGCGCACGGTGATCGGCGATCGCGTCGCGCTGAGCGGCGGGCTGGCAGGCGATGGCGCGCGGTTTGCGGACACGCGGATCCTGGCACGCGGCGAACACCACGCAGACGTCGTCGCCGCCATCGGCTTCTACGGCGACCATGTCCGGTTCGCGCATGGCAGCGCGGGCGGCTGGCAGCCGTTCGGCCCCGTACGCACGATCAACGATGCGGCGGGATCGACACTGCGCGGACTCGACCATGAGCCGGCTCTCGCGCTGTACGAGCGCTATCTCGGTGAGGAGGCGGTGGATCTGCCTGCATCGGGGCTGCTCTATCCGCTCGAGATCTGGGATCCCGCCCACCCCGATGTTCGCGTCGTGCGCACATTGCTCGCCATCGACCGTGACGCCGGGACGCTGACCTTTGCCGGCGACATGCCGCAGGGGTGGAAGGCACGGCTGATGCGCGGGATGTTCGACGAGCTGATCAACGGCGCGTCGACCGCGGTGCACCATGCGCTCGACCAGACGACCGCGTGGGGGACTTTACCCTCAGCGTGCCTCGCGATCAGCTGTGTCGGGCGGAGGCTGCTGATGGGCCAGCGCACCGAAGAGGAAATCGCCGCGGTCGCCACCGCGCTCGGCCCGGACATCGCGCTGGCGGGCTTCTATTCCTATGGCGAGATCGCGCCGCAAAATCAGACCGCGGTGCCGTGCCTCCACAATCAGACGATGACGATCACGCTGATCGGGGAATGTGCGTGAAGCCCCCGCCCCCGATCACTACCGAGCCGCCGGTGCTCCACCGGATCGCGGCACGCCAGGCGGAACGCGCGCGACGGCCCGACGGCGGGATCGACACGGATCGCCTGCTCGCGCTGGTGTCGGCGACCTATGCCGAAACCGATGTCGACCGGCGGCGATCGGATCGCGCGAACCGCCTGATGGCGCAGGAGCTGGAGGTCGCGCTGGCGGAAAGCGCGCTTCAGAACCTGCGGTTCAAGGCCGCGCTCGACAACATGAACCAGGGGCTCGCTCTGTTCGATGCGTCCCGGCGGCTGGTGCTGACCAATCAGCGGTTCCTCGACATATACGGGCTCGATCATGCCGTCCCGGGCCTGACGCTCGACCAGCTGCTCAGCAACAGTCCCTGTCTGTCGGTCAGTACGGCCGACGAGCATCGTCGACTGGTCGAGGAATATGACGGCGCGGCCTCCGCCTATGGCGCGAGGATCGAACAGCGCTGGCCGGATGGACGGACCATTACGATCGAGCGCACCCGGCTGGTCGATGGCGGTTTTCTCGACACCGTTGCCGACGTCACCGAAGCGCGCAACGCGTCCGCGCGCCTCGCGCATCTGGCGCGGCACGATGCCCTGACCGATCTTCCCAACCGAACCATGCTGCGCGAACGGCTCGACGAGATGATGCGCAACGCCCGCAGCGGCGATCGTTGCGCGATGCTGTGTCTCGACCTCGACCGGTTCAAGCTCGTCAACGACACGCTCGGCCACCCGGTCGGCGACGCGCTGCTCGTCGCGGTGGCATCGCGACTGGTCACGCTGGTCCGGCATCATGACGTCGTGACCCGGCTGGGTGGCGACGAATTCTCGGTCCTCGTCCAGCATGTCACGTCGGACCATGCGATCGAGCAACTGTGCCGCCGCATCATCGAGGCACTGACGCAACCCTTCGAGATTGGCGGTCACCATATCCAGATCGGCGCGAGCATCGGCGTCGCCATGGTCGAGGTCGACGCGCTCGACCCCAACGTGATGCTCCGCAATGCCGATCTCGCGCTGTACAGCGCCAAG
>NZ_JPJC01000120.1:0-30414 GCF_000733135.1 Sphingomonas sp. FUKUSWIS1 | reverse complement strand
GGGCGGGCGCGGCAATTATTGTTTCTACACGCCCGACATGCACGTCTTCGCAACCCGCCGGCGCGAGCTCGAGATCGAACTGCGCCGTGCACTGAAATCGGAAGAGTTCGAGGTTCACTACCAGCCGCAGGTCGCGATCGGCACGCATGCGGTGGTCGGCTTTGAGGCACTCGCACGCTGGTATCATCCCGAGCGCGGCATCATCCCCCCGAACGAATTCATCAGCGTGTGCGAGGAGATCGGGCTGATCGGCGCGGTTGGCGAATTCGTCCTGACGCGCGCCTGTCGGGATGCGGCATGCTGGCCGGACAGCGTCAAGATCGCGGTCAATCTCTCCGCGCTGCAGTTCAAGTCGGGGACGCTGCCGGCCGTCGTCGCCCACGCGCTGCGTGTCAGCGGCCTCGATCCGCGCCGCCTCGAACTGGAGATCACCGAAAGCGCGATGCTCGACGACACGGCGAGCGTCCTGAAACAGTTGCGTGACATCAAGCAACTGGGCGTGCTCATCTCGCTCGATGATTTCGGCACGGGCTATTCGTCGCTGAGCCATATCCGCAATTTCCCGTTCGACCGGGTCAAGATCGATCAATCGTTCGTCCGCGATCTCGGCACCAACAGCGACAGCCTGGCGATCGTGCGTGCGGTGACGGGGCTCTGCGGGAGCCTCGGGATCCTGTCGACCGCCGAGGGGGTCGAGACGCTCGATCAGCTGAATATCCTGGTCGCAGAGAAGTGCGACAGCGCGCAGGGCTATTATTTCAGCCGCCCCGTGCCGTTCGTCGAAACGCTTCCCTTCGTCTCTCGCATGCACGCGCTTCAGTCACAGGCCGCCTGAGCCGGGTGCGCGGATCGGACGCGGCTGGCCGTTGCTCACGGCAACGCCAGTCCTCGGGGATCCGCAGGAGCCGCGATGAGGCTGACCGTCAGCGACGTGAAAATTCGGCTATCAGCCGCAGCCCGACCACGAACGCCGACCGGCGGCCTGCGCCGGCATAGGCGCGGCGAACATATTGCACGTCGGGCTGGACCGCGAGGAAGGGCGCCGCCCGATCCTGATAGGTGATCTCGATCCCCGTCTCCGCGGCGTCGGCGTGATCGCCGGCATCGCGCACCGTCTGACGCAGAGCCTGCGATAACAGGCCCTGCGCGACGCCGATCGAGAATTGCCCGTCGGGCCGTCCGGGAACGAGGCCGCGTGCGAGCAGCCCGGTTTGAAAACCGCCGCGAAACGGCGTCGTCTTCCCGTCCGATATGCCCGCGCGCAGGAACAGATCGATGCCCCGGCCGTCGTCACCGACCAGCCGCTGATCGACCAGTACATAGGCACCGATCGCCGTTCGTTTGACCGGATCGCCGTTGCCGTCGCACGCCCGCATGTCGTCCTGACGCCGCGTGTAGCGCCACGCACCGAACGCCAGCTTGCCGTTGGCGCGTGTCCCGGCCTCCGCGATCAGAAGCGCGCCGTCGTGCATTCCGAGGTCGATCCCCGTCGTATCGCCCAACACCCCTGCCCGCGCATTCACGACGGCAGCGTGGAAATAGCCAGATGTGCCGATCGACGTCTTCAGTCGCATCGTCAGCGCGGTCGAGGGGAAGATCGAAGGCCCGTTGGGCCCCGTCGCCGCGAGCTCCGAGCCGATGCCGAACGCCGGCGCGACCAGCATGCCCGCGGAGTCATTCTGGTAGAAGTCGACGTTCAGATCGGACAGCCCGACCAGCAGCGCGGCGCGTCCACCCGCAAGATCCTGTTCGACCCACGCCTCGTACAGCTTCACGCGGCCGTCAGCGACCTCGATATTGTCGACGCCCTGCACCGTCCCCGCCAGCGCATTGATCGATCCCCCCTGATTGCTCAGCACATGGAGATGCGCGCGCGCGCCGCGCCAGCCGGCCAGCCGGTCGAGGTCGCCATCGGCCGTGACCTCGAGATTGTCGAGCACCCGCGCGCCCCGCGCGTCGCCGCCAGCGACGTTGCCCATGAGATCGACGACATAGCGTCCCGTGATCGCGACGGCACGTGGCGGGGGGTCTTGCACGACTTCTGGCGGGCCGGACTGCCCCCAGGCAGGTAACGTCCAGGCCGCGGAGAGTAATAGGGCGGGTCCGACCAGTCGAGGCACCGTCATAATATCCACGCGCCACCTCCGAGCACTGCATTCCCGCCTATTATAGAAATCGAAACGTGTCCCAGTACGGAACAGGCCAGCAAAACATGATGATGACGAAGTCCCGGTCGCGTGATGCGATGTCGCTGACCCGTATGATCCGGATGGCGGGCGTGGTCCTGTTCGGACTGATGCTGCTCTGCGGTGCGACCGGCATCGGCGCGGCGTGGATGCAGAGCGCCGCGCTGCACCGTCTGACCGATGCGACGACGCTGCTTTCCAATCACCAGGGCGCGGACATGATGCACGACGCGATCCGCAGCGACGTGCTCGCGACATTCCAGGCAGCGGAGCCCGGCAGCGCGATCAAGCCGGATGATATCCAGAAGGATTTCCGCGAGCATCTCGTCGCCCTGCGCGAGGGGATCGCAGCGGATTCGGCGTACACCGGCGATGCTGCGGTCGCCGCGGTAACTTCCAGGCTGGCGGCGCCGATGGAGGCCTATGTCCGCGCTGCGACGCAGGTCATCGATCGCGTCGGCCGCGATCCGGTCGCCGCGCGTGCGATGCTGCCCGGGTTCTTCGATCAGTTCCGCGTGCTGGAAGTGTCGATGGGCGCGGCGTCGGATGCGATCGAGACGAATTCGACACGGTCCGCCGAGAAAGCGGAGCAGCTCGGCACGATCGCGATGATCCTGCTCGCCATCACGCTGGCGGTCGGCATTGCCGGAACGCTGGCATTCGTGATGGTCGCACAGCGCCGGGTCGTCCGGCCGATCGTGGTCCTCGCCGGCACGATGCGCGCACTCGGCGACGGCAATCTCGCCGCCGAGGTGACCGGCGCGGATCGCGGCGATGAACTGGGCGACATGGCGAAGGCGATGCTGGCGTTCCGGAACCAACTCCAGGCGGCCGAGGCAGCGAAACAGGCCCAGGCGGCACTGATCGTCGACAGCCTGGGTACCGGCCTCACCGCACTGGCGCAGGGCGATCTGACCGCCGAGGTAGTCGCCGATCTGCACGCGCCGTTCACCGGGCTCAAGAGCAACTTCAACAGCGCGCTCGCCAGCCTGCGCGGGCTGATCGGATCGGTCGCGCAAGGGGCGATGATGATCCGGACCGGATCACAGGAGATCGCGCAGGCGAGCGAGGATCTCGCCCGGCGCACCGAAAGCAACGCGGCCAGCCTCGAGCAGACCGCGGCGGCGATCGCGCAGATGGATCAGCGCCTCAGGGCTACCGCGGTCGCCGCGGGCCAGACCGTCGAGCGGGCGGACGGCGCGATCACCACCGTGGCGGACGGGCGCAGGATCGCGGACGAGGCGGTCCAGGCGATGACCCGGGTCAGCGAAAGCGCGACGGGGATCGACAGCGTGATCGAAGGACTCGACAAGATCGCGTTCCAGACGCGCGTGCTGGCGATGAACGCCGCGGTCGAGGCAGGGCGTGCGGGCGAGGCGGGTCGCGGGTTTGCGGTGGTCGCCGATCTCGTCTCCGCGCTGGCGATGCGCGCCGAGGAGGAGGCCGGACGCGCGCGCGACCAGCTGACCGCGACGCAGGCCGATATCGGCACCGCGGTGGAACGCGTGCAGCGGGTCGATGGTGCGCTGTCGGCGATCTCGACGGATGTGCGCGGCGTGCACACGCTGCTCGCCGGGATCGCGGACGACAATCGTGCGCAGTCGAGCGCGATTACCGAGGTCAGCATGGCGGTCGGCGCGATGGACCAGGCAACGCAGCAGAATGCGGCGATGGTCGAACAGACCTCCGCGGCGGCGCGCAACCTGACCGCCGAAGTCGCAGCGCTGTCGGACCAGGCGGCGAAATTCCGCATCGAAGGCGCGCAGCGTGGCGCCGGGGCAATTCGGCAGATGACCGAACAACCGGACCTACAGCGCGACACGCGCCTGCGCTCGTCTCGATCGGCGACCACCACGCCCCCCGCCCCGGTTGGTATCGACGAGGACGCGGATTACGGGTTCGCCGCCTTTTGACGCGAGCGACGCGTGCTTAACGCGGCATTAGGGTTGATGGCCTAGATGTGGCGTATGAAGACCTACCGCCGCCTCGCCAGCGACATCAGCCACGATCTGCTCGATCGACGCAATTGCACGCGGCGTGCGATCAGCCTCCCCGTGACGATCGTCACCGGCTTCGGCGACACACACGCGGCGATCGTTCAGAATGTCTCGTCCCGGGGTTTCAATATCCAGTCCGAATATGGCGTCACGATCGGCCGGTTTCTCTCGCTCGACATACCCGGGCTCGCCCAATATCCCGGTTGGGTGGCGTGGTCCTATCTCGGGGGATTCGGGCTGGAGGTCGCCAACCCGATCCCCGAACAGGTGATCGAGCATATCGTCGCGATGGCCGTCAGACACGCCGCCTGAGCTGCGGCATGCCCGGCGGGGGCCGCGTGATCGCGTCGTCACCGCGCCGATGCGGACCTGCCATCAGAAAAAGCGCAGCCAAGCGATATCCCGACGACGCTGCTTCAACCGCGCGAACCACATCGTCGGGAGCGAGAAGGGTATGATCAGGACGACGTACCAGATGAGCACCCAGGCATAGCCGTCGACCATGAAGACCGCACCATCGGTCGGCCCCCACCACGCCAGCGCCGCGTGATAGAGGATGCGCAGCATGGTGAGATGAAACAGATAGAAGAACATCGGTGCGGCACCGAAGACGGCCAGACCGGACACGAGCCGTGAGCTCGCCAGTCGCTCGCATTGCGCCAGCAGCAGCGCTCCGCCGCCCAGGGTCGGCAGCAGGAACAGGAGCGACGGCGGATATTTCGTCATCGACAGGAAGCTGATCGCCGTCCGCAGCGGGCTGTTATCGACCACATGCCAGGGCGCGTCGCCATAGAGGTTGAACGCGCGCAGCGTGATGAAGCCAACGATCATCCCGATGCCGAGCCGCGTCAGATATCGCCTGCGCTGCGCGGATTCGACCATGCGGTCAAACCACGGCCCGATCGCGTGACCGAGCAGCATGACCCCCAGCCACGGAAGGATCGGATAGGTCGTCCTGGCCAGGAACCCGAACGGCAGGGCGATCACGTCACGCTGGTGCAGCAACGCCCAGACCGGAAACAGCGTGTCCCCCTGGTGCAGCCGAACGGGATCGAGCAGATTGTGGCCACACACCAGCACCAGTCCCAGAGCGATCCGTGCCGGCCGGGGGAGCCGTATCAGCCCGGCGAGCAGGATCATGCACAGGCCGAGGCACCAGATCACCTGCAGCCAGAAGGTCGGCTGAGGCACGATCCCCCAATAGAGTGGCGACAGGTACAGCACGTCGATCGCCATCAGCAGCAACCCGCGCTTTGCCAGGAACGCGGCGGTTTCGCGCGGCGTGTGGCTGACGCCGAAGAGATAGGCGGAAAGGCCGGTCAGCGCGACGAAGATCGGCGCGCAGAAGCTGGCGGCGAAGCGCGCGATCGCGAGTGCCGGCATGACCGTGTTGGCATCCACCGGATCGGGCATGGGAACAAGGACAAGCCATGTCTCGCGCAGATGGTCGAGCAGCATCAGGATCATCACGATCCCGCGCACCGCGTCGATGCTCTCCAGTCGCCTGCGCGGGATATCGCGATCGGGTGCGGCAGCGCGCGTCTGGTCCGTCGTGATCGCCATTCAGAATTCCGCTCGCAACGACGCGCGCACGGTGCGTGGCGCGCCTGGATAGATCCAGACCGAATTGTACGAGCTTTGCGCGTAGCGCTCGTCGAACAGGTTATCGACCTCGGCGCGGACCGTCAGCGAACTCGATAGCGGGATGTCGGCGGACGCCTTCACCTTCACATAGTCGGGCAGCATGAGCCCGCTGGCGTCGGTCGCGCCGGACCGCTTGCCGACATAGGCGACACCGCCGCTGATCTGCCAGTCCCGGCCGGTGCCGGGATCGAAGCGGTGCACGATAAAGGCGGTCGCCGAATGATCGGGGACGTTCAGCGCGAGCGGCGTGGCGAACGACCGATCGTCGGTGCGCGCCCGGGTCCAGGCATAGTTCACCACTGCCTGCCACCGCGCGGCAAGCCGCAGCGACGCATCGAATTCGACGCCGCGGCTCGTCAGCGATCCCACCGGCGCCAGGAAATTGGCGTCGTTCGGATCCGTCGTGAGGACGTTGCTCTTTTTGATATCAAACCAGGTCAGGCCGACATCGATACCGCGCCAGCGGCCCGCCGCGCCGATTTCGTAGCCATGCCCCTGTTCGGGGGCGAACGCGACACCCCCCGCGCCACTGCCGGAATTCAGCTGGAACGACTCACCCCAGTTGGTGTGGACCGAGAGCGCGTCGCTGACGGCATAGCGCGCGCCGAGGCGGAAATTGACCGGGCGCCCCCTGGACACGGTCGTCGCCTTGACGAGATTGCGCGCGAGCTGCTGCCGATAGGCGTCGAGGCGGATGCCCCCGACGAGATCGAGCCGATCGGTCACCGCCCAGGCGTCCTGCGCGTAGAGCGACACCACGCGCCGCGTTTCGCGCTGATCGATACTGGGCAGGAGCGGCAGGGCCTGCGTCTCGCCATAGACGGGGTTGAAGACGTCGATCGCATAGGGATTGTCTGCTGTCGGATTTCGCCGGTTCAGCAGTTCGAGATAGTCGAGCGTGTTGCCCTTGATGCCCAGGCTCGGACGATGAAGCCCGAGCGCCTGCACTTCGCCGCGCACTTCGAGACGCGCGGACAGATCCTCGACTTCGTAACCCCGTTCGCGACGCTGCCGCCACAGCGTGTGTCCGTCGACGACGCGCGACGGATCCGCCGAAAAGCCCCGCAACGTGCCGGTCCGATAGGCGACGCCGCCGACGAGCGACCATGTCCCACCCAGCCGCGCTTCGCCGGTCAGCTGGTGGCGGGTGTCGCGCGCGCGCGTCGGCCCGTTCGAGGGTTCGCCGAGAAACCGCGACGCCGGCAGCGCGAGCGGATCGCCATCGACCGCCGCCACACCGCGGTCGAACGGCGCGTCATAGACGATATGCTGGGCGAGATAGGTGAGCTGTACGGCGTCGCTCGGCCGGAAGGTCAGCGATGGGGACACGACGCGGCGCTTCACCGTCACGAAATCGCGGTAGCCGTCGCTGTCTTCGGTCGCGACCACGATCCGCGCGGCCAGCGTCCCGGTCAGCGGCCCCGTCGCGTCGAGTTCGATGCGACGCGTGTCGAACGAACCATAGTGCAGCGTCGCCGACGCCTGTGATGCAAAACGCGGCGTCTTGCTGACCATATTGACCCGTCCGGCGGGATCGATATCGCCAAAGACGGCGCCGGCAGGGCCCTTGAGGATCTCGATACGCTCGATCGTCGCGGGGTCCCGCGCAGGGGCGCTGCCGCGATTGGCGATGAAGCCATCGGTATAATATTCGCCGCCGCCATCGGCGGTGCTCAGGAAGCCGCGGATCGCGAAATTATCGGCAAAGCCCCCGCGATTATTCTGCTGGCTGCTGCCGCTCACCAATTCCAGCGCGTCGCTCAACCGGTACGTCCCCGCCGCACGCAGGATGTCCTGTTCGAGTGACCGGCTTGATTGCGACATGACTTCGGTCGCGCGATCGGAGGAAAGCGTCGCGTCCCGCGATGTCCGGGTCCCCAGCACGACGATCTCGTTCCGCTCCGCCGGTTCCTCCACGGCCTGCGCAACCGCCGGCGACCCTGCCATCATGCCGATCGCGCCAAGCGTGTGCCGCAGCCGAAGCGGCACAGCCCCGCCCGATAATCGTGTCACAGTCCGCATCGTCCAGCGTGCCAAGAGACTTCCTCATATGCGATGATATGTTGTCTCCTAACGTCACCACTCCGCTATGGCAACGCGGCAGTCTGCAGTGGTGGCCAGGTGTACGAACGATCGACCTGAACCTGCAGGGCGGGACGCAAAACAAGAAGCATCGAGCTTTGCTGCCCGTCCTTCTGACGCTCGATCGCTGGCTATGGGCCGAATACGCGACCTCACGTAAATCAAATTGAGGGACCGCGCCGGCCGCGGCTGGCTGGTCAATTATCGCGGGCGAGCGGTGCAGAATGTCGACCGGGCCTGGGACACCATGCTTACGAAGCTCGGACTGCCGATGGGCCGCGAGTGGCGCTCGTACCTATTGCGCCACAGCCTCACGACGCTCGCGCGCAACCGCGGCGCTACGAAGTGGGATTTAGAAGGTTTCATGGGTCACAGCGACGGCCGTTCAGCCCCTCGCGTCGCGCAACGCATCCAATGTAGCCATCTTGACCGGGTCTTCAACTGCAAGAGCCTCTTCAAGATAGTAGCCATAAGATATGTTGCGCACCACCTCTTGCGCCTCGCCACTATATTCTTCCGCTATGATCGGAAACGCATTCACGAGCTCACGGAGAAATCCCTTGTCCATCTCTTGAAGATGGCTAGCTAAGGCTTCCATCATTTTCACGGCGGTATCAGGGTTAAGTTCCTCGTCGTCGGTCAGTTCGAGGAACACGGCATACTCCGCGATAATTTCTGCAACCTGCATAGCGATCATGGCTTCACAACCTTTACGTGAATGTTCGTGATGCTCATCTGCTTGAGCAGTTTCAGTGCCTTGGTTTTCTCGACAGGCGTAGGGACCTCCCACGTCCCGATCAGACGGTGTTGTACCAATACCTCCGACTGCCGCAAAATCTGGGCCCGCGAACGAGGCCTGTTTACGACAGCCCATTTTCGGTCGACCATAAAATCGCCCTGAATGCCGTCAAACTTCACCGGCCGCTTAGAACCGTTGGGCATCGTCCGCATCAACGTTGGCGCCTGACCGGCGCGCGCGCCGGGCGCCGAATCGTTATAGGGTTTCCATGCCTTTTTTGACGTGGTCGTCTCCTTGACCCAGCCGATTTGCGGCGGGTCAAAGGTTATACGCGGCCTCGCGATAGCGAGTCGGCGCAATGCGGCAGCCTTGGAGAGCGCCGCCCCCGGCGCTACCGCCAGCGCGACGTTCCCAGCAACCTTTCCTGCGGCGCGACCGATGTCCCGCGCCGAGGCGTTGGCAACGGCGCTTGCCGCGCGGGAGGCCTGGATATGGGCCGGGGTATCCTCAGCAGTGATTGCGGTGTCGATCATGGCCGCGATGCCACGGCCGGCGTTGCGAACAGTCGTTACCGGATTTGTTGTTAGCGCAGCATGGACTCCCGCCACGGTTCCTTCCCCAACATCATAAGTCCCTGACCGACGCCATCAACGAATTCGGCGACGGGGTTCGGCTGACCACCGGGCCGCGCTCCCGGGATCCGCGTGGACTGCACCTTGGCCGACCTGCGTTCTACCGATTTCGGGTCGTCGCCCGTGAGCGATCGGGCGCGGGGCGTTTCAGCCTTTGGCGGTTTTGCGGTCCGCGATGTATAACTATCCCCTAGGCTTGGAGCGCGACCGCTCCCAGAACGCGCACGATCGTTTCTGGCGCTCGTCGTATCGGTTTGGGTCGGTCCATCACGGCGCCCCGCGCCTGCAAATGTAAACCGGCCGTCCGCCGGATCATGCCATGGATTGATTTGAGTTCGAGACCGTCAGGACCTAGCGCCGATGGCACCATGCCCGTCCGTA
Source organism: Sphingomonas sp. FUKUSWIS1 (assembly GCF_000733135.1). Lineage (NCBI taxonomy): Bacteria > Pseudomonadati > Pseudomonadota > Alphaproteobacteria > Sphingomonadales > Sphingomonadaceae > Sphingomonas > Sphingomonas sp. FUKUSWIS1. The sequence goes on along the minus strand of NZ_JPJC01000120.1, from coordinate 20,753 downwards.
GCCACCGTGAAAATGCGGTCCGCTTACGGATGCCTGATGTCTGGACCATGCCATCCCCCGCCTATTGCTGCGGTGAGAACATCTGAGCAACATTATCCTACGAGTCAGCGCGCAACGCGAGCAAATCTTGAAATTCGCCCTGCTCAACCGCGCTTCTGTAGTATGGTGCCGCTTACAGGACTCGAACCTGTGACCCCCGCATTACGAAGACTCGGTTCAACGAATAACCCCTTAGAATACCTTTGTTTTTCATTAGGGTTTGACCCTCTATGACAATGACAATGCTCACAATCTGTGCCGTGAAGTTACAACGATACGACGGAATGACAGCCCGCTGAGCGGGCTTCACAATCGGCAGACAGATAACCTCGTTGTCTCATGTTCCCGTCGACCGGACGATCATCGTATCAACCAACGGAGATATGATGATGACGGTACTTTCCTCACTGACAATGGTGGCATCTGATCGAGCGGCAATGCGGGTCAGAGGAATTGGATCGATGCGGCAGAAGCTGATCGATCGAATTGGCGACCAGATCGAATTGGCAAAGGCCACCGAGTCCGGTCAGTCATTCCAGCGGGTCAAATATCGCCGTGTCCGTGACATCGAAAGCGAACAGGTTTCCGAGTCCGTCGTGAAAACTCGTGTTCGTCCTTGGTGGACGGCAGATACAGACGGTTCGGTCCTCCTGTGGATCAAATACGGAAATACGAACCTCGAATTGGCGAAGGGTAAGCCAGCCATTCGGATCACGAATCGGAACGAGCTTATTCCCACGCTGGAGACGGTCCTGAAGGCAGTCAGGGCTGGTGAGATGGATAAGCAGATCGAGGTTGCCGTGGCCTCGTTCAAAGCCCGCTTCAAAACGTGATGTTACGAAAGCGGTCGATATTTTCGATCCCCTCAAGCAGATCAATTGATCACTGTTTTATCACCTTGACGACCGGTCTTTGATATCTCGTCGGAAATAGGGCCTCGTCCATCTAAGTATTTTTATCCGAGAGTGTTCGGCTTCGGACTCAGCATGCCTATGGCTGCGGTTGCAGCGGTGGCTGCTGCTGCGGAGCTACAGCATCCCCCGGTGAACGAGCGCTATTTCCAACAGGAGACGGTTCTGCCACGAAACTTTTCAAGGCATCCATCACTGCAGTTGTCGTGGTCGTAGGCAACGTCGTCGCCGGTTGCTCCGCAGTGGTCGTTACTGTTTTGGTACCCCCCGTTTCAGGCTTACCTGTTTCGGTTGAGGCTTCGTCACCCTTTGGTGCACCGCTATCGGATGCCGTGTCCGTGGGCGTCTCTGTATCGCTGCCGCTGTCCGAGGCGTTTTTTTCGACGGTCTTAGTTGTCGTCTCTATATTCGAAGAACTAATAGTGCTCGCTATTGCGCCAGCCGTGCTGACGATCGTAACTGCCTTATTTGCTGAATCCCACATGTGGATGACTTGGTCTGCTGTTAAGACCCCCTTATAATTTGACGAGATTTGGCAAAGGTAGAAAAATGCGATATTTGCGTATGCGGTCTGTGCATTCGACGCATTTAGCATCGCAATCGCTTGCTGCTGCCCAAAAGAAAGCTCTCCACTTCCTTTTGCTGCATTACCGGTGGTTGCCCCCTCGCCCTTCGCTGCGGCTTTGAGAGATGTGGCATTTGCTGTCAGTGCACCTTGCGCACAGGTTCCGCCCGCTCCCGATAGCCCAGCTGAGTAGTTCGACTTCCATATTAGAAGACGATCACTTCCCGGCTTTAACTCCACCGCACGAGTATTGAGTAAGGCGCAACCGCTAAGTCCGCAGCCAGCAATCATAGCCCAGAATGGTGATTTTAGCATAACCCCCCGACCTTTTTAGATATTTCGGTTTGGTACGCTTACTATCGTAATAGTACGGACTATCCTTTCCGATCGTCAAGCTGCGCGAGACGGGAGATTTCACAAGTTTTTTACAAAGTCTATCTGGTAGTTTTGTAATAACTTAAGGCAGTGCCTAGGCTCAGGGATCGCTGATTCGAGTCACAAGATGATAGTGGTGGTGAGCGATGACGGAGAAGAAGACCGTTGGGCATCTATCGTAGCGGGCGGCGACCCGACGCCAGCCCTTCAGGCGGCCAAACAGAATTTCGATGCGGCTGCGGCTTTGGTTACGGCGCTTTCGGCATTTGCTGGGCACGTTTCAAGATTTGCTTCGGCTACTGCAGGGTGTGATGCCCTTTGCTTGAGGCGCGCGCCTATACCAGTCTGCGTCGTAGCCGCGGTCGCCCAGCATCCACGGCGCGTCGGGTAGATCGTCCAGCAGCGCTGCAGCGCCGGTGTAATTGCTGACCTGGCCAACCGTCAGAAGAAAGCTGAGCGACCTACGTCATCGAGCGACGAAGCGCCCAACCCTCCCCGTTAACCTAGTCGGGGGTGGGCGAGCCGCCCCTCGACTCCGTCTAGTTCTCATCCTCGGGTGGAGAAAAGCCTTCTGTTAAATTGATCGATAACAGGGTTGGCCGCTGTCCGGCAGGTAATTGTGTTTTGGTGACGACGTCCTTGGATTGAGCAATATTCCCGACCGTGTGCTCCACGTTGCCCGTCGAATAATTGATACTCTCATTATCGTAGTCGCCGGTACTACGCATCTGGTTGACCGCATCATACCCGATCAATTCGAACTTGGCGTTCTGATACCGAAAGGTGAACGTCTCGTGCGTTAGATCCGTACCCGTCCCCTCGACGTACACCCTCAGCGACCGATTTTTAATCTGCAGTGGGTTGTCGCTTGCAAACGGGTCCGTGTCGTTTTCGACAACTGGTAAGAATGTATCCGTGTCGGCAGCTATCGATTTTGTGCCGTCCGGCTTGCCGAAGGCAATCAACAAACGCCGAGTACCGTCGACGGAAGCACCATCACGTTTAAGGATGAGAACCTGATCCGGAACACCGTCAGCGTTCAGGTCGCCACCGGCTGACCATTGTGTAGCCCACCCCTTCGGAACTACCGACGTTGGTTCGGGCTGAGCTACCACCGCTGAGGTGTTAGCACTCATCGACGTATTTGAGACAGGCTGCGTAGCGCCATCGGATGTGTTGTCAGCTCTCGACGAATTTGCGCACGCCGACGTTGCCAGGACGACCGCCAAAGCGGTCAGGGTCGATTTTTGCATTCACATTTCTCCTGTTCGATTGTCACGATCAGGGGACAGCGTTGCAAGTGCAACTGGTATTTGACACGCCTAGGGGACAGACGACGCCGGGGGCTTGCAGCCATGTCGCTGCATGGATTTGGTCCAGCTTCTCGGTGAAAACGTGCGACGGCTCCGGAAGGAGCGCGGGCTGTCACAGGAGGAGCTGGCATTCCAAGCAGGAATGAAACGTAGCTATCTCAGTGACATTGAACGCGGAACTCGTAACCCCAGCGTTCGAGCCTTAGAACGTATAGCTGAGGCTCTTGCCGTCGCCCCCGACATGCTCATCAAGGTTCAGTAGCAAACGACGCTGTTACGTCGATAAAAAGCTGGCTAGAAGGCATAGCAGACATACAGGCCGTATAACCGTTCGGAGAACCTATGCGCATCAAGACATTTGAAGTCGTTGACTTGCTTGATCGCCCTGGAACAATCCGAGCATCGTTTCATAGCGATTTAAATATACTTACAGGAAAGAATGGGGCTGGAAAAACGAGCCTACTTAAACTTCTGTGGTATGTAATGAGCGGAAATATCATTCACGCCTTAAACGAAGTGCCGTTCAGTAAGTTTAATCTTGTCACGGACAGCTACGAATGCACCGTTTACAGACTCAGCTACAATACCTGTCGCGTCGAGTTCACTACCAATAATAAGACATGGGTTTTCGAGGACGGTCAGTCTGATGATGACGAGGACTTTACCAACGCCGAAGATCTTGCAAATCCCCGTCTTATAAAGAGGGGAAGCTCTGTATTTTTCCCAACATTCCGGCGTATCGAGGGAGGCTTCACGCTGACCCCGAACCGTAACCGTCGAAACCATACCGGACTTTTCTCGTTTGGCCCAAGTCGGGTTAAGTCGGATATCGAAGATGCGCTAACGGCTTTATCAAAAAAGCTGACCAACGGTACACACACCTTTGTGTCTTCGATATCAACCGCAGATATCGTCGGACTATTGCTAACTCGTTTCGCTGATCTATCTGGTTTATATAACGATATTCAGCAAAAAACGTCGGAGGAGATAATTTCAACGATCAAGGAGTTTAAGTCTGACAAGGAAGATGTTCAGGAGATTGATACAGCCAATATCGTTATTGACGATATACGGCAGAAGATCGAGTCTATGGAGTCTGATCGCGAGGATATTATGGCCCCGATGGAGGCCGTTCGTAGTCTTGTTGAGCGACTCTTCAAGCATACCGGCATTAATATCGGAACTCGCTTGAGCTTTGGGGATGCGGCAAACTCCGTTACCTCAGATGCCTTATCAGCGGGTGAAAAGCAGATGCTCAGTTTTATCTGCTACAACGCGTTTAATCAAAATAGCGTACTGATTATCGATGAGCCGGAGCTCAGCCTCCATGTCGATTGGCAAAGGCAGCTCTTTCCTATGCTGTTAGCGCAACAGTCATCTAACCAATTTATCATAGCGACCCACTCGCCATTTATTTACAGTAAATATCCCGATAAGGAGGTATTAATAGATCTAGATCGTGGTGACTCGGGAGGCATATGATTATGTCATCACTACGGGGGAAGGTAGAGGTTTCTGTCGAAGAGGCTATCGCGACGTTGAGTAGATCGTCTTTACCAACGATAGTCGTTGAGGGTACGGATGACATTTTAGTATATAGAGAGCTTGAGACTTACCACAATGGGTCGTTTCTTTCAGTCTTTCCCGTTGGAGGACGAGACGCCGTTCTGAGCTTGTTTGATTCTCGATCAGCTATGGAGAGCGGAACGGTCTTGTTTATAGCTGATCAAGATTCTTGGGTGATTCAGGGCATTCCAGAGCCATACCATCACCCTGACTTGCTACTTTCCAATGGCTACTCGATCGAGAACGATGTAATTCGTGATGGCAACCTCATCAATCTCATGAGCGCTTCCGAAAAAGAGAGCTTCGCTTCCGAACTCGACAGATTTATTGTGTGGTACACAGTCGCATTCCATTCGTTTTGTGAGGACCAAAACGAACGCATTGCGATACATCCCAACGAGGTTTTCAATAGGGCCGGACTGGTAACATCGAGCGCAAACGATATCGCTCACTCTGAGACCTTACGGGATCTTCAGGCAATAATTCTTGCCGATCCCTTCCGCCTTATCAGGGGAAAGTCTCTGCTTAATCTTATAATGCGCCATCTATCGTATACTGGTAGATCCGTTCGCCACAATGGTAGAGCGCTAATGGAGATGGTTGGATCAAATCGAGGGGTTGTCTTAAATGACCTGTTTGATCGGGTTGGAAGCAGGCTGAACAACCGGGCCATCTGATTGACATAGGAGGATCCAAAATAGCCGTTCGCATTGTCCGGAATATGCAAAGGAATCATTTGGCCACGATGACACTTTTGGTTTGAACGGATAAGACCCCTCGGGGTACGTAAATAATATAGGCATTGCATTGACTTACGCATAGGCGACCACTCCGCGAATATAGGTCCGATGCGGTCATAATTTACCGCATGCTTTGGAGGACGTCGACGTTCATCTCAGCCGTCAGGTGCTTCGCATAAAACCGGTCGATCATCTCGACGCTGGTGCGAGCGTTCCGGGCAAGGGTGAGCAGGCACATATCCTTACCCTTAATGAGCCGGAACATGATCGCCGAATGACGAAGCGAGTACAGCGTGCGCGTCTCGCCCGACGTAGATTGGTACAGGTCGGCTGATCGCAGAACGACACGCAGCTGACGACCGATCAACCGGAGGACAAAATCACGGTTCTGGTATTTCGGCATGAACACGAAATCGTCCGGCTTGCCGAACCCACCGTCTTTCCCTGCCTTCAGCAGTGTTTCGTAAATAGGCACGGCGTTCGGCATTGAGACAACCGGTGTGTTGACGGTTTTGCTAAAGTCGGTCGAGATCCGGAGGTACTGCGTTTCCTTCGTTCGAACGATCTCAACGTGTCGGTGGCGCAGCTGCTTGGCGTCGGAAGGACGCAAGAACGTGTTGACCGAGAACGTGCAGAACCGCCGCAGCTCGTCGGTGATACGATATCCATAGACCTTCGTTTCGAGATCCTCGTGGCGTTTGCACTCTTTCAGCAGAGCCTGATATTCCGTGAGGGAGAACCACCCCCTCACCTTCTGCTTCAGGCTGACCTTGGGCATCAACGGAACGTGATCGATCGCACCCGCGCGGGCGGCGGCTTGAAGCGTCTTGCTGACGAGGACGAGGATCATCTTGATCGTCGCTGACGACAGATCCTTATCCCGGAGTTCCTCAACAAATTCATCCAAGACGATGGTCTTGATCCGACGAACGTCGAGGTCGCCGAGCGGCTCCTCGCAATGACACCGAAGGATGCGACTTTGATCTAGCGCTAGACGGGGGCTCTTCTCCCCGCGCGCAACACGACGTTCATCGGCAGCGATCACGTCCTCAGCGAACCGGCGAAACGAGTTATCGCCCCGCAAAGCCTTTGCAGTCGGCGTCAGCTTGTCCGATATAGCCTGTGCATCGATCCGAGCCTTCCCAATGTCGGCGGTCTTCAAAGAACGTGCGACTTGTCGTCCATCGTGGCGGTAGCGGGCATAATAGAAGGGTGAGCCGACCGTTTGGGTCAGCGTGACATTTCCGATCCTTTCAGTGAGCATGGGTGAATTTCTCCGTGTGGTAAGCGCCGGACGACGTTCTTGACCGTCTCGGCATAAAACCGGCCTCCCTTCTTAGTGGGGATACCGAGCGTGTTGAGGTGGCGAGCAATCGCCGAATAAGACCGTCCCTCGTCCACCAGCGGCTGGACAACGGACGCAAGCGAATGGGCATGATCGATAGCTTGCTGGCGATGTTTGATCGCGAGTACCGATGCGTTAGCACCGAGGCGGACACCGCGCTTCTTCGCTTCAGCAAGAGCAAGGCGGGTACGCTCGGATATCAGCCGGCGCTCTTCCTGAGCGAGAGCGGCGAATATGTGGAGCTGGAAGTCCGAGGCGTGGGGCATGTCTGCCACGACCAACCCTACACCCTGCTCCATGATCCCGGCGATGAAGCTGACTTTGCGGGAAAAGCGATCGAGCTTGGCGATCAGCACTTTCGCTCCGAGACGTTTGGCGGCGGCGATCGCCTGCCAGAGCACGTCTCGCGTGTCCGACTTCCCGGACTGGACCTCTACATAGTCCCCCAGAACCTGATCATTGTCACCGATGAATCCGTCCACCAGTGACTTTTGTGCAGCCAGTCCTAACCCTGATCGTCCCTGCGCGGCGGTCGATACTCGATAATACGCAACGTACCGTGTCATTCGCTGGCTCCGTCAAAGGCAAACCTTGGTTAGCTTTGGACGGATCATGAGATTTTCCATTTCAGACAACGCTGTCAAGATCGAATTGAAAAAACGCGCCGAATCTCGGCCGAGCGACTCACCACAAGGCTTCAAGGAGCGGTATATATCTGGCAAGGGGTTTGCTAACTAAGGAAACCCTATGGCCAAGATCGCCGAACTGTTTGGAACAAAGGTCGACGACGCGGCGCACACGGTGCCGAGCGATAATTGGCTAACGTGCCACTGCCCGTTCACCGGCAAGATATGCGACGTTTCTGCAAATCGCGGCGACCGCGCGTATTTTGACGTTGCAGGTAGCGCTGTCACGGATGAAGATAGAGTCATCTATGCGAAACACTATACATCGCCCAGAACGCCACTTGGCATATGCAGTGTATCAACAAAACGGCGTTTCGAGGCCGATTCGAAGCCATGGATTATTTGTCCGAAGCGGATGATGGAATTACATTCTAGTCCACCTATTATTCTTCCTGAAGTCAGAAATTTGATCCCTATAAAACCGGGGAGCGATGTTCGTTGCTGGTGGGAGTTTAAGTTTGCATCCACGGACGATACGGAAGAGAACGACGTAGCTGGGCGATTCTTTGAATTCACCTTTGATTACATTCTGATGGAAGTTGAAAAGCGACCAAACTCGATTCATCCGAGGCTTATTGGTCCACCATTTATCCTAGAGATAATGACCTCTAGCACTCGGGGTGGCGGATTAACCGAGCATATGGCCGACGTGCTAGCGCTCCGAGATCAACGGTCGCTGAGGGGAGCGGTAAAATCCCCGTACACTCCAAATTATCGACAGGTTTTCGGCCGAATGGCTTCTCAGCTATTTGCAAAATCTGAAGCAGCGTCCCGTTGGGGAGGCAAGACAATCTGGATACTGCAAGACGTGTTGCTTGAGTACATTCAGCAGACAACGGCATTCCGTCCAGAACCATTCGTCGGTCGACAGGACGGAAACGTCAATATGGTCGTTTACAAAATGGAACAAGAGCAGACCAAAAACCAGTTCAACCTTGTTTATGATAAAACGTTAGTGGGCAATTCGCGGGTGGACGACCCCGCAAACCCGGACTTTACGGGTATGCTTGGCGTCGGCCATATCCCATCTCTCGAGTTGCTAAAGTCCACCCTCGAAAGGACCCAGGCGAAAAGACGAAAACCCGGCGACAATATTAACTGGATTGACTTCGTCTGGTAGTTTCAAAAGAGAATGGCCTGAGGGTCGGTATTGGAATCCTGCCCCCACTCATTGTTTTGCAACCTCTTCATAACGGCGTCGGTCGCTTGTGGTTTGACTTTCTGTTTATCCGTCAGCGATAATGACATAAATTGGAGATCATCAAGGTACTCAGCGATACTTTGACCTAATCGGCTAGCGAGTATGGGTGGAACCGCTGAGCCAATCATCGCTGAGAGATCCCTTATATTTTCCGTCATAAACCTAAAACTGTCTGGGAATGTTTGCAGCCGAGCAGCCTCTCGCATCGTCAGCGCTCGATTCTCTTCTGGATGGGTGAACATTCCTGAACCAACATGATAGCAAAATTTCGTGATAGTTCGTGCTGGCTCGGACCACCTGAGCCGTGAGTAGCTGTAGTGATAGCTCGATTTAGGTTTGAGATGGGTCGGGAGGTCGGAGGCAGATTGCCCCTTTACGATCGATAACACCTTCTCGAGTCCGCTTTTCCCCAGCGGACGATCAATATGATTATATATTTTGGTCGCATTCAGGCGATAATATTGCCGGAGAGGCGACGTGGCCCCAGCTGGATAATCAGGTTTGATCGGCTGCGACGCGTTTAACTTGGAAGTGGGTGCCGGCAAATCGCCTAACGCCTCGCGAACCGAGGGCCAATATCCTGACGCTCCAGGCAACCAATTTTCATCACCTTCCAAGGATTCGGTGTGCAGCGGAAATGGACGGTGTGTAGCAGTAGGGAACTTCAGCCTAAGTCCCGTGCGAGCATAATCCTCCTTTCGCTGACATAGGAAGATGGCGCGACGCCGCATCTGAGGTACGCCATAGTCCGCCGCATGAAGCACTCGTACCGATGATATGTAGCCAGCATGATCTAGAGCGTTGATGATTTCTCTCAACGTCTCGCCGTCCTTATGACGCACGATATCAGGTACATTCTCAATAAGCATTACCTTAGGCTTGAGGTTCAAGCCAAGATTTACGAACCATTTGAAAAGCTCGTTACGAGGGTCGTCCATAAATCTATTGGTCCGGGACGAGGCACCGTCGACCTTCTTCCCTCCTGAATTCAGCGAACGGTTTTGACTGAACCCCTCGCACGGGGGCCCACCTATAAGGCAATCAAGCTGACCAACGTCATTAACGCCAAATTTTGCCAAACGGTCGCTTACCGAATTAGCGGAGACATCTTTGATATCCTCGAGAATGGTCGCCGGTTTGCCAGAGCTATTTTCGTGATTTTCGGTGAAGGTCGCAAGAGCCTCAGGCTTGATGTCCGAACCCAGAATGACGTCGAAGCGACCGGTAAGAGCAAATCCGTACGAAAGGCCACCGCATCCGGCAAAAAAGTCAGCTACAGAGTAATTTTTCTTAATCATTCGAGTTACTTAACCAAAGTGAGCATAGGTACGGATCCTGATTGCCCAACTCATAGCTGATGGCAACAGCCAAGGCACCCTCCGATCGAGCTAGCTGAGAGGCCGAGTGAAGGATCAAACATGCTACGGGAAGCTATGCGCTTTCCACCTACGGGAGTCCGTTATCTACGGAAGCAGGACAACGAGGGTCGCACCACTTCGCTTTAATGACGCCATGAGACGCAATGAGGGAGTTACCTCATCCTCAAAAACCTCTACCGATCGGAACGACGCGGCCTGCAAGGCTCGGATGAGTTCGGCTTTCGTTTTCGGCGCAACGGTCTTCGACAGCATGCTCACGATCCAACCTGATCGAACGTCGAGAACGGCTTGACCCGACCACCTACACCGACCGACCACGTACGAGGTGAATCCGCTGGTGGCATCGATGCTCGCGCTTCAACAGCGACCTTCAGCCGTTCGTCGATCGAGCGCTGTGTTTCCAGCTTAGCAGGCAGCTTTGATCCCACATGCAGGACGCGTTGACGCATCATTTCCGAGAGGACCTGCGTCCGCGTTTTCCCCGACAGAAGGCAAACGCGGTCGAACGATTCTAAAAGCGGCTTCGACGCACGGAAATTGACGAGGGTATGTAAAGAGCTGGTATTCATCGATTTGCCTCTGCTGGTAAGTACAAGGTACTTATCAAGCAAATTGCCGGAAACGGCGAACTCGCCCATCTATCCGCCCATAGTGGGGATACCTTGCTCAATCAGCTTCGAAGCGTCCATTTTCGATGTATCAGGCAAAATCGTCGAGAGCTTGGTTGATGAAGCCACTAGCAACATGATAGCCCTCAAAAAAACGGGGATATTTCTGTGGCTAGTTACCAACGCGTCGCGCTTTTCATTTTCTTCGATGCGATCGAGCGGGACTTGGTTGCTCGTATACGCAGCGCATGTGGGTTTGACTGTCCTGACATCCTCACGATTAACGAACGTGGGAAAGCACGCCTCCGGCTGCAGTCAAGGAATGAAGAAACGGATGGTGGCGACCATGATCTTCTACACGGCCTTGATCTCGGCGATAAATACTCGATCCTATTGCGACATAAAGCCCGCCTTGATGGCATTTCAGCCGAATATTATCTTTCGAAAAGAAATTTGTTTGAAAGAGCGATCCCGGTTCGTAATGCAACTATGCATGGCCGTCCACTGACAACGGACGAGTACTCCATTGGCTTCTCGCTGGCTCATGAGTTTCTGTCAGCACCGGGGTATTGGCCAACTCTTTTTGCAACCTACAAAGAGTACGGTCAGAATCCAGATGCGCTGCTTTCCGTTTCCGTTAAATTGTGGGATGAAGACATTCAGGGAGAGGTTCTGAACAACCTCCCTGTGCCGGACTACGACGACACTGGCTTCCAACCGCGAAGGGCCCTTGAAGCTGATCTTAAGAAAAAGATCCTTGGACGACATCCGGTCGTTACCGTCTTGGGCGACGGCGGTGATGGAAAAACTGCTCTTACGCTTCAAACCCTCTACGGCCTGTTGCACAGCAACGATCATGGTTTTGATGCAATCGTTTGGGTATCCGCGAAGACCAACAGATTAACAACAAACGAGATTACCAGAATCGAAGGCGCGATAACGACGTCCCTCGGCATTTTCGAGGAAGTTGCGGAGCAATTTGAGGCAGGGGAAGACGCTCCAATCGAACGCGTCAAAAGGCTGATATCAAATAATAAAGTCTTGCTTGTAATTGACAATCTTGAGACGGTCTTAGACGATACGCTAATCGAATTTGCATCGGATATTCCAGGTGATAGTAAAGTAGTATTTACGTCTCGAGTTCCGTTAGGTGGCGACCTTTCGGTCAAGGTTCCACCGTTCTCAGAAAGCGAGTCCCTTCCGTATCTCCGTCGTTTGATTGATGCTTACGATATCACGGCGTTACGGGGATCGAGCGATGCCGCCCTGAAGCGGTACCTAACAAGGTTGGCGCATAAGCCCCTATTAGTGAAATGGTTTGCGATCGGCGTATCAACCGGACTAGATCCTGCGCGTATTGTGGCCGACCCCTCGATTGCACTCAAGTTCTGCATGGAGAACGTTGTCGAGAAACTACAAGAGAATGGAAAATCAGTACTGTCTACTATGTCGGTGGTGCCGCAGGCAATTTCGGCCAATATCATCCAGCATATTACGTTTCTTGAGCCGAAGTGCGTAGAAGACGGTCTTGCAGAATTATCGAGATTCGGGCTCGTAGAAAAAACTACGTCAGCGGAGGTTGAACGGCTGTACCGTTTAAAGCCGTTTGCTAGATCTTATATAGCGCGAGTGATACGGCTTGCACCGAAAGACGCTGAATCAATTCTTGGTCGTTTTCGTGGAGTGAGTAGCGCTTTTCAGGAAGAACGCGGGGTCGGCCAGCGAAACAAATATGACCCCAAATCGTTTTCAGTTCGAACTCAGTCCGAAGCGCTGGCCGCCAGGCGACTTCGACATGCGTCGGGGTTAGCAATTAGATCGCGTTTTGAAGAAGCGACGAAAATAATCGATGAGCTGAAGATCACGTCGCCAGAGTACTTCGAAGTCTACCGCGTACAGGCCTTCGTCCAGTATCGCTTAGGCGACGTAAGCGGTGCGCTGACTAGCTATGAGGCGGCGCTCGATCAAGCTGACAACCAACCGCAACTGCACTACTTTTACGGGCGTTTTCTAATGCAGAGCTATGGCGATCACGCTTCTGCGCGTGATCAGTTCGACGAAGCGTTAAAAATCGACCCTCATGACACAGCCCTCTTACGCGAAGCTTCGAGGGCAAACTTCTATCTCTATGATTTTGACCGCGCTCAGGATCATATTCTCCAAGCTTGGGCTGCAGGTTTCAGCAATGCTCGAGATGAAGTCATAGTTAATGATCTTCAATCTCAGCTACATATTCGCCAATGCGATCATCTGTTGACGACCGGCGATCCGAAGGGTGCCCTTGATGCAATGACCAGGCTTCACGAGTTCTTGAAAACTATCAATCCGGCAATAGTCGACGACTTAATGATTCAACATCTATCAAAGTCGTTCCGTCTCATAGAAACTCTTAAGCGGCTGCCAATCGCGGCGGATACGGAAATGCTTGACAGTACCAAATACTTTATTCGAAATTTATCTCCCCGGACCAACCTTTTAGTAGATCCTGAATCGGATCTAATCGCACCCGAAACTCTTTACGATCGCTCCGGCGAACTTAAGAGCCACGGTCGAACGGAAAAGTTTGGATTTTTGCAGGACACGTTTGGCGTCGATACATACGTTTCAAAAAGTTCAGTAACTGCAAACCTATGGAAAGACATGTGCGATGGTCGAACGGTTCGTTACGATATCGAGTCAAACGATTCGCAGAGGACTTGGGCGGAGAACATTGCACTTCTGTAATTCATGGACTCAGTAGTATCTGTATTGCGCAGTGCGAGTGCAGAGCGGATACTTTCCAGATTCTTAGAACGCTGCCAAGGCACGTCAAGCGTCGGACCGATATCCGTCACCGAATGGTCCAGTATCATACAGGGAATCACCCCGAACGGGTCCGACGGTAGGTATGTCAGTACCGACCAGCCGCGCTTACCAAGCGATATCGAGAACAAACCAAGCGCGCCTGCGGTCTTCTCCTTCAAATCGGAGAGATCAAGCGCGACGAACGCGAGGCGATCTCGTCGATTAGACCGACATAGGAATCGTGCGGCTTCAATGCGGACTCGATCCGGCCGACAATATCGATGGCCGCTTCGTCGGACGATCCTCCGGTCGCAGTATGACACTGTAAGAAGTAAGTTTGCTCTACCGTCTCAATCGACACCGTCATTTCGCCGGTCGTCACGATTCTCGGATCCGAGCTAGCCATCGGTCAATCCAGTCCTCAACGTCGATCGGTCGAATTGCTGTCACTGAACAACGATCGTCCGAACCGCCGTCCGCACTTGATGGGATATGGAGATCCGAAATGCGAGTATCTGCTTCGCAACGCTCAGCGAACAGCGGCATCAATTCGCGGTAGAGATCGATGAGCTGATCGTCGTCACCTTGACGGGATGCTCTGGCGACGAAAAACAGTTCGTTCCTTAGCAGCGTCAGGTTCGATCGGTCTCCCGAACTGGCGGCGGTCGCAGCCGCACCAAACGATCCGAAATACTCGTATCCGTTGAACGTCATCGCAAATTCAAAAATGGCGGCAGCGTCGTTTGCGTCGGGAAGGTCGATCAGGCGCATCATCAGTCCCCTTATCGTTCCGGCCTCTGCGATAGCTGAGGCTGGATCAACGGAGGTAAGGGCTGACATGACGGTTTGATCGGTAATGACGGTAGCTGTGCCAAGATTAGAAATGGATCATCACACCGCTTATTGTTCACGTGCTTGCAGTTTTGATCCTGCCGAGATACTTTTCGAAGTCCTCATATCGAATCTGGGTCCATTCGTCGGCATCTTTGAAGCTCATCCATGCAGTATTCAGTTTAGGGCCAATCGCGCGGATCAACAGTGCTTCAAGGTCCCCAATCGTCGTGTGAGTGTTTTCGGTGATGTCATCGTTCAGGTTCAACAGACTAAGCACGCCCTCGACGTTTGGAGCGCCAAAAGGGTTGAATCCGAACCAAGAGAATCGGCCCCACTTGTTTTGTAAGTTATCGGTTCGATGGTCTTTCAGTCTTTTCCCGAGTCCCTGTTGACGAGTCAGCCCGACGTAGCTTGGCCCATACTCGTCGTAGAGAATATATATACCTTGCTGGCGACGAAAATCGGCAATCCTAATATTCCCGCGGTTAGCCCCTACTCGGCCTAGTAATCGAAAACTATTTTTGATCCCGCTACCAGGGGACCAGTCAATTTCGTCCTCGCGCCAGAACAAACCGTAGCTCGTGATCTTCATCAGTATTCCGTACTTTCTTCTAGTTACAGCGATCGGTGAAGGTGCCACTACCGCCTTGCATATGTGCCATCGAAGGAACACTCGAAGCCGTGAAATACGCCGCAAGAGTGCTCTTCAACGATTACCTTTGAGCCGTTGCGAACTAACGTGATCGAGCATTGCTGCTGGGAAACCGCGTCATATGGAGCGATATAACGCATCAAATTTCCCTGAGATTTCGCCGTAAAATCGATTTCACCGACGCAGCGCGGGCTCCCTACGCTGATGTTCACTTTGAACAAATTTTTTGGGAGCGGCTGCAAGGTCATAGAACCGATTAAACCCCCGGCCTCACTCTTATACTTTCCAGCCCAATTTGAAACCGGAGGTAAGGGCGGCGGCGTCGGCAGTACGGGCTTGATATCAACCAGGGGCGGAGCGACCGGCGCGGCAGGACGTCGCGCATTCACTTTCACAACAACTGGCTGACGAACCTGCGTAATGTCGCGAGTCATCCACGCTACGAGTAAGGCAACAAGCAGAACGACAAAGACAGCTACCGCTGCCGGTTTCCCGATACTTAGTAAAATTGATGCAGAGCCGTCTAATATCTTCCGCTTTTCCAGGTCGAATTCCGCCTCGGTCAGGGCTCCCGCAGCACGCAACTCATTCAGTTTTGCCAACCGGTCCATCTGCGACGACAGCATTCACACCCTTTCCAAGCAAGCCTCACTGTCGATGGGATAAAGTCCTCCGTCAATGAAGATCAGCTATGCGAGTGCGCCAGCGCAGATCAAAAAAGGGTATTACCCTTCGTTGTAGGTAACAACTCCCGCAGATGACGCCCCGATCAAACCGATACATCGCTAATAAATGTACTGGCAAATTTCCCAATCACTCGTCACGACTGACGATCAGCAAAACCGCCAGATCCAGATTGAACAACGATCGACCCTGACATCCCGAAAGTAACGCGTTTTAAACCGGCGTCAGCGACCGATCCGATTCCAAAGCGCTAGATCCTGCAATCACGATCAATCAGCGTTCTAATCCGTTCTTAAAGGTCATTCGATGATCAAAAACGTGATCAATCAACCTTCGCAGATAACTAACAGACCTAAAAGCAACTTATAATCATTATAAAATACGTTATCATATAGATTGTTTAATAACTTTGAACATGAATGTTAATAGGCTTGCTCCATGCGGCTTATTCCTGTCAATACAAACCCGGTGCCATTGACATGTTGAAAACCGACTTCGCCGGATGACTGCGTCATTGTTCTATAAATAACATATTAGAGATTTAATTATAGAAAACTTTATATGATCTCTCAGATGCGTTTTAGACACACCTATTAATCAAGGTTCGAAAGGCATTTTCGAACCAAGAGGTGCAGGTCAACGAAGGCAAGGGTCTCGAAGGGGTGTATACCCGTCAGTCGGGATTGTGATAATTCGGCCAATCTACAGCATCGCTGTAGTTGGGCTTGTCACGGAACTTGCTGATGTAGTTGATCCATCCGATATCGGCCTGAGGCTGAATATCGATTTGATCGTGGCCCCATTGGGTACGGAGCCAAGTGTCTCGAACAAGGTTCGAGAAGTCGGATTGCAGATCGGCCCGAGGGCAATCGATCATAATATGATAGTGGAACCGCTTGTCATTCCCACCCTCGATAACGGGGATGAGGGGAACACGCTTTCCGTAGCGGTCCGCTGGCTTGCCTAGGAGCTTTCGACTCAGGACGCTGTGGAAGTGACCGAGGTTCTGGGAGGCCTTGCCTTCATCCAGATAGGCCATTGTCGAACGATACCCATTAGCAACCGGCATCCCCTGCTTCATCGTCAGCGTCACAGCATGGGGTGCATGCCAGTGATCGATCCGAGCAAACTCTCGGAACGCTGCTTGATGGGAAAGGGTTTGGGTTCGGTTCATGGTCCTCTGGCGTTGGTTGGGTAAAGTGAAAGTAGGGTTTGGTTATTTATACGAATGCCGAGGCGTTTTGTGACGTCCCGGCAACTATATTTCACTGCCTGCTAAGGTGTACTCGTCCAATGATGAGGTCATACCCACATGCATTATCCGACAAGGGAAGCGGCTTTCCGTCGTAAGACACTTCGCTCGTGACGGGCCATCCATCATATTCGGTAAACGAAATGCTGATGAGATCTGGATCGAAAGGCTTGTTGGTATGAATAAGATACTCATGATAACCCTGGCCATCTGAAATCACTTGAAGCTCCCCGAAGCTAGCTTCGTTATCGTTGCACGGCTCAAACCAGCCTCCACCGGTCGACAGGCCAACTGACTTTAATGCCAAACCGTCGTTATATCCGTCCTTAACTCGTTCGGTGATGTCGGCAATCAGCTTACCCTGGCCATCGACGACAGTTACTTCGAAGCCACTTTGCAGTCGAATCCCAAAATCATGGAACAGGTCATCGGTCAAACCGAAGTCTGGCAATTCATATTTCTTGTCGAGATCGGCCCATACATCCTGATGGACATACTCACCCGAGCCCCAATGCACCATGCTCAGAGCAAAACTACCTCTCATGGCCCAGTGCTTAGCCATATCGAGGCCAATCGTACCACGAGTCATTTCCAACGACGTTCCTAGGACACGTACGAAGTACGATTTTGGACGTGTGGACATGTATAGAGTATTATTTTTTTTGATATGAGTATTGTAGTCGGTCATATTATTCCTTGTGTTAAGTTGTGTTATTGAGTTTCCTCTTCGTCTTTATGCCAAAACTATACTTAAAAAGCAAGAAAATAGGACTAAAAGGGATTGACACGGCTAAGATTTAAGCAAGCAATATCAATGGCTTGGCAAGACCACGAAGAATATATTCGTATGCTGGAAATGCGTCCCTAAAGACACGCTTTTAGACCCCTGTACCGGTCTGTCAGAGCCTGTTGGGTGACCGGTGAGGACGACGCTACAGCAGCCAATCGAGCCACTACGAACGCAAAAAGGCCGTCCGTGAGGACAGCCTGTTTACACCTGATTTTGAAGGTGGTGCCGCTTACAGGACTCGAACCTGTGACCCCCGCATTACGAATGCGATGCTCTACCAGCTGAGCTAAAGCGGCCCGATGACGGATATCTCCGGTCGAGGGGGCGGCGCTTAACAGGGGAAATTTGCCGTGACAAGCGCTAACCCGCATTTACGTGCCGTTTACCAAGCAGCGTGCACAAGCAGCCGTAAGTGAACGGGGAAGTTTTCGGTATGGGCATGCGACGCGAGCCGGACGGCGAATACGGCGAGATCGACGAGGCCGGCACGGGGCTTCCCGGCGGGGCGACCGACGCGGGCGTCAACGACGTGATGTTCGATCTGGGCGGGGACGAACGCCGGATGCATGTCCGCGCCTATAACCACTGGGTGTCACTGCTGAGGGGACGCCCCTATCCGACGATCGCGGACCTCGATCCCGGCTCGATCGCCGATTTCGGCCCGCACAGCGTGCTGCTCGACTTCCGCACCGATCCGGGCACGGGTGCGGATCGGGATGCCGCAGCGGTGATGACGATCGACGATCCGCGAATCGCCTATCTCGGCGCCAAGCTGCGCGAGGAATGCGGACTGGTCGGGCCGATCACGTCGATCGCCGACGTGCCCAGCCGGTCGCTGCTGTCGCGGCTGACCGATCATTATCTGCAGATCATCGCGAATCGCGCGCCGATCGGGTTCGAGGCCGAATTCGTCAACAGCCGCGGGCGGACGACGCTGTACCGCGGCATCCTCATGCCATTCTCGTCGAGCGACGCGGGCATCGATTTCCTGTATGGCGTGATCAACTGGAAGGAACTCGCCGACGACCGGATGCAGGCCACGCTCGCCGCCGAGCTCGAGGCGGCGGTTCGCGCGGCGCCGGTGCCGTCCGCGTCCGGGCTCACCGCCTATGCCCGCCACGCGCCGATGATGCCGGGGCTCGGCGCGTCGCTGGCCTCGACCGGGCACGCGCCCGCCACCTCGCCGGGCGCGCCGATCTGGGCCGACGGGCCGAGTGCCGAATTCGCCGACCCCATAGCGGCGACCGGCCCGACCGATGGCCCGACACCCGACACGCTGGCGCATGTCGTGCTCCGGACCGATGCGGAGCCCGGCGCGATCGTCCTGCTCGTCGCCCGCGCGGGGGTGGATGGCGGGCTCGACATCATCGGCACGATCACCGACGACGCGGCCCTCACCGCGCAGGCGATGGCCGCGATCGGGTAGGCGAAAACCGTGTTCGCGCCGCGCCGTCGCGCATCCGAATGCTGCACCGCAACAGCGGTGTTCGCACCTGCCACAAGCCTTGAGGTCGTATGCTACCCGGCGCATAGGCGCGGTCATGGCTGATCTTTCCACGACGCTGACCGACGCGCTGGCCGCCCGGTTGACTGAACGCGCGCTTCCGGGCGAACTCAAGGACTTCGGCACGACGGAGGCGGCGCACGCCGCGGCTTTCGTCGTCGCCACGGCGCTTCGCCGCGACGATGGCGCGCCCGCCATCGCGCTCGAACCGATCAGCGCCGACGACACGCGCCGCCGCATGCGGCTGGCGATCGTCAACGACGACATGCCGTTCCTGGTCGATTCGATTTCCGCCGCGATCGCCGCGCAGGACATCGCGATCGATCGCATCATCCACCCGGTCGTTCACACGACGCGCAGCCCCGACGGCGTGCTCCAGGCGATCGGCGACACCGGCCCCGCCGAATCGATGATCTATCTCGAGATGGAGCGCGCGGATGCCCGCGATCGGCGCGGGCTGATCGAGGAACTGACCGGCGTGCTCGCCGATGTGCGCGCGGCGGTGAAGGACTGGCGCGCGATGCAGGGCGCGATGGCGACCGATATCGCGCTGCTCCACAGCGATGGCCCCGATGCGGAAGGCGCCGCGCTGCTGCGCTGGTTCCTCGACGGGCATCTGACGTTGCTCGGGCATCAGGTCTGGCACCGCGACGGCAGCGGCGGCGCCGCGCTCGGCATCGCGCGCAATCCGCATGCCGTGCCGATCCTGGCGGAGGCCTCACGCGCGCTCGCGATCCAGTGGTTCGAGGCGGGCAATCTCGCCCCCCTGCTGCTGAAGTCGAACCTGATCTCGACCGTCCACCGCGCCGTCCCGCTCGATCTGGTCGTGGTCCCGGTGATCGAGGGCGAGACGATCGCGGGACTGTCGATCTACAGCGGTCTGTGGACCAGCGCGGCGCTGGCGACGATGCCGCGCGACGTGCCGATCCTGCGCACGCGGCTCGCCGCGATGAAGGCGAAATTCGGCTTCGATCCGCGCGGCCATGCGGGCAAGGCGCTGACCCACGCATTCACCGCCCTGCCCCATGATCTGGTGATCGCGTTCGCGCCCGACGCGCTCGAGGAACTCGCACTGACCGCGATGAGCCTGGCCGACCGGCCGCGTCCCGCGCTGGTGCTGGTCGCATCGCCGCTCGGCCGCCATCTGTTCGGCTTCGTCTGGCTGCCGCGCGACGACGTCACGACCGGCCGCCGCGCCGCGATCGGCGAGATGCTCGCCGAGGCCGCGAATGCCACCGTGCTGAACTGGTCGATCGCGCTCGAGGACGGCGAGACCGCGATGCTGCGCTACACGCTCGACCTGCGCGGCGAAGGCCGCGTGCCCGACGTCGCGCCGCTCGCGCTCAGGCTGCAGCGGATGGTCCGCGGCTGGGTGTCCGACGTCGAGGCCGCGCTGGTCGAGACCTTGCCCTCGCCGCGCGCCGCCCGCCTCGCGCTGCGCTGGGCCGCCGCCTTCCCGCAAAACTATCGCAACCTCAGCAGCCCCGCCGAAGCGGCCGAGGACATCCAGCGGCTCGCCGCGCTC
>NZ_JPJC01000119.1:0-5742 GCF_000733135.1 Sphingomonas sp. FUKUSWIS1 | reverse complement strand
CCCCCCCCCCCCCCAGCAGAACCGCCTGCCGAACGCACCGGCGTGTAATAAAACAGGCTGCTCAGGACTATTATTAAGTTTGATCCCAGTATCCACAATTAACTATTGATACTACGATTTATGGAAAATACGCCTTTAAGACGTACCTTACGGCTAATGCGGACATGGATAAATCACAGAATGCATAACATAAGTTATGTTTTGAGATCGACTTCTTTGTGCTTCTGCGTACCTTGATTCGACGAGATACTTCAGTACTTTCGTGGCAGGAATTCTATATGCTGCGAGCGTCGTCCATGGCCATTGTCAACCTTGTTCGTAACAGGTTAACTTGGCACATGGATTAAGCTGACACTTCCACCTTCGCGTAATTGCAGACATTCGAAGCTTAGCGAGGTTGGAAGCAAAGGAGCGTTCATGCCCGGCAAAACATCTGGCAATTACCGTGACGCGTATGCTTCCGCTCGCGGCATCGCTGCTGTCTGGCACTCTATTGGGTCGAGCGGCAATGCTCGCGTTAGTTTCGCCGATGGCGATGGACGGTGGACAGTCTGTCGGCGCGTGGGCGCTGGTATTGTTCTTGCTCGCTCAGCCTATCATGCTCGTCGCTGCTATGACGGCGGGCTTTCTCTGCTATCGCCGATTGACAAAATGGCGCTTCGTCACTGCGCTCGCACTGCCGGCTTTGCACCTTCTCGGCATGAGGATTCTCATGCTCGCTTTATAGGCTGAAAGTCGAGTTTCCACCAAGTTGAGCCGTTGACACCGGCTGCCCGGTGCCCGGCGATAACGCCCTTACATCCGCGTCGCGTCACAAAAAAAGCCCCCACCGTCAGGTGAGGGCTCGTGACATCGGGCGAAGTCTTACTTCTCGCCATTGTCCTTGACGCCCACGGTGGGCACGTCGACCGTTTCGGTCTCGGTCTTGACCTTGGGGACCTCGACTTCGGTCTTCTTCGTGCCGACGACGACCGCCTTAGAGTCGAGATCGACATTCGGCATGTCGCCGCCCTTGACGGAGACCTCCGGAAGCGAACCTTCCTTCACGTTGGCGCTCCAGAACCCGGTCGCAAAGAGGACACCGACGATGGCCGCAATGACGACAAGGACGATGACGATCGTCTTGCCTGCGCCGCTCTTCTGACGAATTGGCTCGCCGCCCCGATAATCTGACATTTAACTCTCCCTGTACTTACAACAGGTTCGAACACTCTCGACGCAGTCTTGTTCCGTTTGCGTCATGACGTCGAAATTGCCGGCGCCCGGCACGCGGATCTTAACGCGTCTTGAGGGCGGAGCGACGGACGGACGTCGCCGGCGCGCTTCCCAAAAAAAAGGGGCCCGTCGCGAACGACGAGCCCCCCGATACGCCCCGGTTCGATCAGAACCGCACGGTCGCCCCGACCGCGAGGTTGCGGCCCAGCGCGTCGTAGCGCGCGGGGATCGTGTTGCTGCGCGCCAGGCTGATGTCATAGGAATTCGCCAGGATCGGCGGCGTCTTGTCGAGCAGGTTGTTCGCGATCAGCCGGAGCGAGAAGTCGCGCGACACGGCGAAGGTCAGCGCCAGGTCGAAATAATTCACCGGCGCGATCCTGTAGAAGGTCGTCCGCGCCCGGTCGGGCGTGCCGCCGATCGCCGGATCGCCCGAATTGTCCGCACTCGTCAGCGACCCGACATAGCGCCAGTTGAACGAGGTGCTGAAGATGCCGTCGCTCGTCGTATAGGTCGTCCGCAGCCCGTGCGACCATTTCGGCAGCAGCTGGCCGCAGCCATTGCCATAATAGCCCGCACAATTGCGCTTGGGCTGGAGCGGCGAATCCTGCCCGCCGGCAAAGGTGGTCAGCGACCCGTTGAAGTTCCAGTCGATCTTGCCGGCCCCGCCCAGACCCAGCGTATACTGGCTCTGGAAGTCCCAGCCGCGCGCGATCGAGAAGTAATAATTGGTCGTGCCCGCGCGGATGAAGCCGCTGGTCGGGTTGTTCGCGGCGGCGGCGTAGAGGATGCCTGTGCCGGGCTGGCGGACGATCCCCGAGCAGAAGAACGGGTCGCCGTTCGAACGCTGGCAGCCATCGGTGTAATAGCTGTCGTCGTTATAGCCGAGCGAGTTGTTGATCTTGATCCGGTAGCGATCGACCGAGAAGACCAGCCCGCGCAGGAAGCTCGGCTTCACGACCAGGCCATAGGTCTGGGTATAGGCGGTTTCCGGATCGGCGGTGAACCCGCCCGATCGCACCGTGCACTGGTCGTTCGGGCACAGCAGGGTCGCGCTGCCATAGAGTGCGTCGGACAGTCCGGTCGCCGCGCACACCTCGCGCGAGGCGATCGGCGTGGTCGTGGTGATCGTCCGGCCGGGATTGGCGGGGTCCGCGATCTGGCGCGGCACGGGGGCGCAGAAGTCGTTCTGCGATCCGCCCTGCCGGCTATAGTTGATCGCGGTCGCCTGGCGGATCTCGAACACCGTCGGTGCGCGCTGCGCCTTGTTGAACGACGCGCGGAACGTCAGGTCGCTGACCGGGGCATAGGTGCCCTCGAGCTTCCACGTGTTGAAGGTCTTGGGATTGCTGCTGTATTTCGACACACGATAGCCGCCCGTGACCTGCAGCAGATGCGCGAAGCGGCGCTCCTCGATCAGCGGCGCCTGGACCTCGATGTTCGATTCCCAGACGTCCTGGCTGAGGTTGAAATCCTCGCCGCCATTCTGCTCGCGGTAGATCGCATCCGCGGACGAGGCATAGCTGTCCTTGCGATATTCGCCGCCCAGCGCGATCGCGACGCCCTGGTTCGCAAAGGGCGAGGTGATCCCGTATTTGCCGAGGTCACCGGTCACCGACGACACGATGTCCCACAATTTGGCGACGCCGGTCGAAGTGCCGCTGCGCGCGGTGAAGAGGTAATCGGCCAGCGGTCCGCCGAGCGTGCCCGCGCTGAACGCATTGAACGGGACACAGGCCGGGTCGACCCCCGACACGGTCGCCGCGCAGGTCGGCGTGCCGTTGACGCTGACGACGTTGAGCGAGCGGTTCACCCGGTCGAAATCGGCGAAATTGCCGAAGGTGATGTCCTGCTGGTTGCGCGAGAACACGCCGCCCAGATCATAGGTCCACGCCTCGCCGACGGTGCCGCGGATGCCCGCGGTCGCGCGGATCCCCTTGTTCAGATAGACGTCGGGCGAGAAGGGCAGGTCGTTGAAGCGATAGCGCACGTCGAGCGGCGCGAGCGCCGACGTCCCCGCCTGCGCACCGCAGATCGTGCTGGCCTGCGACGTCGACAGGAACGGGTTGTTGCAGTTCACCTGATACGGCGTGTCGCCATAGGCGGTGTAGCTGTAGACGCGCGTCGGATAGGGGTTCACCGACCTGTCGCGGAACCAGATCCCCGAGCCATAGAGCTCGAGCTCGGGCGCGATCTTCGCGCTGACGAAGCCGCCCGCCGTATAGCGTTCGAATTCGCGCTGGTAGGAATAGCCGTCATAGGGGTTGGCCGCGTTGCCCGCCCCCGCGCCGTACGGCACGAAGCTGCGCGTGCCGGCGGGATCGTTGACATAGCCGACGCCGCTGTTCGCCCCGCTGCGCGGCGAGATATAGCCGCTCGGCGAATAGGTGGACAGCGAGCAGGACAGCGGGCCGTCCTTGCCGGTCTGGACCAGCTGGCATGCCGAGCTCGACCGTGCGTCATAGGGGACGTCATTGGCCTGGCGGTAATTGACGAAGCCCGACACGCGCAGCGCGCCGTCGAACAGCTTGGTGCCCGCGGTCAGCGTGACGTCGGACCGGCCGCCGTCATTGGTCAGCCCGCGCGGCGCCTCGAACGCGTTCGCGCGCGCCAGCGGCGACACGATCGTGTCCTTGTTCTCGTGATTGTAGAAGCTGTAATTGCCGTCGAGCTGGATCCCCTCGAAATCCTTCTTCAGGATGAAGTTCACCACGCCCGCGACCGCGTCCGATCCATAGACCGACGACGCGCCGCCGGTCAGCACGTCGACGCGTTCGAGCAGCGAGGGCGGGATGATGCCGACGTCCTGGCCGTTCTGCGTGCCCAGCCGCTTGCCGTCGACCAGCACCAGCGTCCGCTCGAAGCCGAGGCTGCGCAGCTTGATCCGCTGGCGGCCGTCCGAATCCTGATAGGTCTGCTGGCTGTCGGGGGACACCTGCGGCAGGCGGTTGAGCACGTCCTCGACGGTGATCGCCGCCTGCGCGCGGATGTCCTGCGCGGTGACCGAGGTGATCGGCGCGGCCGATGTCATGTTGGGGCGCTGGATCCGCGATCCGGTGACGACGATCATGTCGTCGGACACGGTCTTGGCCGTATCGCCCGCGGCGAACGCGGTCTGCGCATCGGCCTCGACCTTGGCCTGGGCCGGCGTCGCCGGGCTGTCCGTCGCGGTCTGCGCCGCAGCGGGGATCGCCGTCAGCAACAGCGATCCGGCCAGCGCAATATAGGACGTGGTATGTCTGAAGTTCATGAAGGCCCCCTTGTCCGGCTGCGCGTTCGCGCTTGGTCCGGTTCCGGGGACATGAATTCTCCATTATGACTTATATGACAATACCCAAATATGACCGATTCATACGAATGTTGCGACGACGTTCAGAATAGGCACTATTTCGGTTATCGAAGGCCACCGCCGTTCACCATGGCGTTGCACATTGCCATTCCGCCCGCCGACGAATCGTCGCGGGTGGCACTTCGGCGGATTGTCATAGGGCCGTACCGCTACCGGTACGGCGGGCAGGCTAGCGTTTGGCGTTCCGCTTGCACGCAAAGGACCGGCGCAGCGCATCGCGGACCACGAAGATCGGCGCGGCTTTCGCCTTCTTCCCCTTGGTGCGCAGATATTTGCGCGTCGTCGCCACCGCGTCGATCGTCGAGCCCTTGGTCGCCGACGGGCAGATCTCGCGCGCCATCGACAGCGTGTCGAACGCGCCGAGGATATAGCCCGTGCAGAAGCTCGGCGCGGGGTCCGCATCCTTGCCGCGGCACTGCGCGATCAGCTCCTCGGTGGTCAGCGCGCTCACCACCACGGGGCGGTCGGCGCGAGCGGGGGTGCGGGCAGGAGCGGGGGCAGCGGCCACCGCGGCGAGCCAGAGCAGGATCATGTCGGTTCGCTTTCCGCACCAGGGGTCGCCGCGACCGGCGTCGGCTTCAGATAGGGCAGCAGCCGGGCCCGCGGAAACACGTCGTCGAGCGTCCGGCTCTCGGGCAGGATATACACCACGCCGCCCTTGCGGCGGAACAGCGGGCTCAGCTCGCCGGTATAGAATTTGCTGCCGACATTGATGCAGCCAAAGCTGATCCGGTTGTCGTCGGGGCTCGGCGACACCAGCCGCTCGACCCGGCGTTCCTTTTTATGCGTCGTGATCACCGCATGGATCGCGACCGAATTGGCATAGTCGACCCACAGTACCGACTGGCGTCCGAACGCGCGCCCGAACTTCGTGACGAACCGGCCCGCAGGCGTGGTCCGCTCGGCGGGCCCGATCTCGGCCAGATCCTTCGCGCCGACGCCCGGCGACGAATCGTCACCGATTCCGACGCCGAGCAGCACCGGCGTCTGCCCGAGATATGCGCCCTTCGCATCGAACAGCAGCAGCGACGCCGCCTGCTTGTCGATCACCGCATAGGGCAGGCCGGCATTGTCCTTCGCCGCCGCGACCCAGGCGACGATCTGGTCCGCGGCCGGCGACAGCAGCGGCAGCGCGAGCGGCACGACCGGGGCGGCCACCGCCACCCCGCGCCGCGGCTTCG